>JBNGED010000076.1:0-8523 GCA_049975605.1 Sediminispirochaetaceae bacterium
ACCCTGTATAACAGCGCGGTGGCAGTAGGACCGGACGGGCTCATCGGCACCTACCGCAAGATACATCTCTTCAGCGAGGAGACGATTCATTTCAGCCCGGGCAGCGACGGCTTCTTCCTCTTCGAACTCAACGGCACCCAGGTCGGAGTGCTGGTCTGCTTCGATCACATGTTCCCGGAAGCGGCCCGCACCCTTGCCCTGCAGGGGGCCCAGATCATCTGTCATCCGTCGGACCTGGTCCTGCCGGAATACGGGCAGCTGACCAGCCGGGTCAGGGCACTTGAGAACCGTGTATTCTGGGTCCTTGCCAACCGCTGGGGAAGCGAAACCGCCCATGGAGATGAACTGACCTTCACAGGGGCGAGCCAGGTCGTTCACCCCACCGGAAGGATACTCATACGCGCGGAAGCCGCGGAGGATGAAATCTCCGCAGTCGAAGTGGATCCGGACGCCGCCCTGAACAAGCACGTGACGCCGCGAAATGACCTCTTCGAGGACCGCCGGCCGGGGTTCTACTTCTGACAACCGGATGATGACAGCGGGATAACAGATTTACCTAAAGACCACGCTCAGACTGGATAGCGCCGCTTGCTCTTTTCGATCCGCTTGCGGGAGGCCCGGATTTCATCTCCGTATTCATCGAACACGTCAGCCAGAAGCTCCTTCAGCTTCTGCATACCGAACTCGTTCTTACCGAGCTGAAAATTGTGTTCCACCATCGCCGACTTTTCGGCCGGATCGGTGAGGACGCGATACATGTCCGGCAGGATTTCACCGGGTATGATCAGTCGTCCATGACGGTCGTAGCGGTCCCGGATCTCGATGTTTCTGAATCCGACGACCTTCACGTCGGTCTTGTAGACCAGATAGGCGGTGGTTACCACCGGGACCCTGGCGGCGATCGCATCCAGAAGCGCGTTGCCGAATCCCTCCCAGATAGGCAGGTAGGTAACCAGGTCGGCATTCACGAGTACGTCGCGGTTGGTGAAGGTGATCTCTCCCCGGTCATTGGTACCCCTCTCGGAGCTCACCCGGTCGGATATCAGATGCAGGGGAATCCCGGCGGCGGCAGCCTTGCCTCTGATCTCGTCGATGTAGTGAACATCCGGCTCGTCTCCCTGATACAGGGAGATGATGAAATGGAGCCTTTCGCGGAGCTGCGGATAAGCCTGCAGGAAGCGGTCCATCAACTCAAGGGAGTCCTCGATCCGTTTCCGCCGTACGATCCGGGTAGGCTGGATAATCAGCAGATCATCCTTGCTAAAGCCATACTCCGCTCTGAACCGGGAATTGTAATCATCCAGCGTGACCGCCTGCTCAAAATCCTCACAGTTTGGAATCACCTTTGGATGGACCCGTTTGATGGAGCGGAGGATATGCTCCGCGTACGAGGAGAGCACTATGTGCTCCACACCGGGATCTACCGGCGGCATGATTCTTCCCAGGAGCTGTTCGATGTAATTCTGACTGAACCGGCTCCGCTCCCACCAGAAATCGTGATGGTGGAAAATAGTTGCCACCCGCCTCCAGGTGGCCAGTTTATACACCGCCATCCCTCCGATCAGCGTCATTGGCATGGCGTTCGTGTTCTGAGCGATAATGACATCGATAGAGAAGCGCTGTATATAATCGAAGAGTGTATTGGCCACGTCGGTGCCCTGCATCTCGAGCTGCTCCACGAGCTGTTCCCGCCGCTCATCGCTCAGCCGGGGAGGATTGTTCTGCAGATAGGGAAAAACGAGCCGTTCATACTCCTTCTGGTCAGGACTTCCGAAGCGTATCTCGGGTACTTTTATCTGCTGATCCTCGGGTATGCCGACTACCGGCGATGCATAGTGACCGGCGAAGGTAAAGATATCGTGTCCGAGCTCCTTCAGTATGCGGATCCACTTCTGAACTTCGAGGGAGACCCCGTCCACGTCACCGAGCTTCCCGCAGATAATTCCGATCCGGAATGTGTCAGGCACCTGTTTGGACATCCGCATATACTCCCAGTGTATTTCAGACCTTCACGGATGAGAAGAGCGGCCCCATATTGCCTTTCCACCGCGGATTCTTGGAGGACATATCCTCCGAGTAAAGCGGAGGCGACAGCTTCTCGTCCGGATGTCCCAGAATATCGAGTACATAGTTGCACATCCAGCGGGATATCTGCAGCACTACCATTTTATGTCTCAGCCTGCCCTGTATGTCCCGGTTGAGAATATCGGGAATCGTGGTAGTGGTTACGATCTCATCGAGCACCTTATCGTTCAGATTGACGCGGCACTCGCGGCTCGAATAGAAATGGGTCACGAAAAACACCAGCCGTTCCGCCCCGGCCTCCTTCAGGAGGTGACAGTTCTCCATGATCGTATTGCCCGTGCGTACCATGTCGTCGATGATGGCAACGTGCTTGCCCTTGATCTGATCTATGGAAATATCCGAATCCGGGGAGATTTTGATCTCCACCTTTCGCTCGTCGGATCTCTCCTTGTTCATAAAGATCAGCGGAATATCTTCATTCCTCATCTCATCCTTGACCCGGCGGACGAAATCGAGGGCCCCTTTGTCCGGAGCACACAGCACCAGGGAATCCAGATCGACGACGTCCGAGTTCTGAATGTAACTGGCGAACAGGTCCGCCGGCTGCAGATCATGAAAACAGTTTGAAAGCCTTTCGCTGAATATCCGCTCCACCGATACCGAGTGGTTGTGGACCGTAATAACTTCGTCCACCCCTGAGCTCCGCAGGAGGTCTGCGTACAGGCGGGCCGAAAACGGCTGTCCATCAAATTTTTTATAGTCCTCGATACTCCGCTCACGGTCCGGGCAGCCCTGCTCACGGCGGGGACCGCGGTCCTGTGCACTGTAGAACAGATTGGGTTCGAGAAGTACCACCCTGGCCGCCCCGTTGTCCTTGGCCGCCCGGGCGATCAGGAAGTTGCGCATCGCCAGCTCATCCCGGGTGTTCCATCCCTGGTTGGTACTTATGAGCAGTATCGTCTTGTCCTTCAACTTGTAACCGATGTTGTCCCAGTTCTCCTCATCGATGATGAAGCGGGGACAGAACTCGGTGTTCAGAAAACTCTTCAAAGAAATGAGGTCGGAGTAATCTTCATGCTGCCGCAGGTGGTGGGCTACATCCTCGACAACAGGATTATCGGCAACGGCGCCGATTACTATCACATTCTCCATGTAACGTCTCCCAATAGGTGGCCGGAATTACAGTTCCATTTTATATGCTTTATCCAGAATTGAGAAGAATGTAATCGAGTTTTTCTGTACCTTGAAGATTTTTCCGCTTTCGCGTACTCTATACTGCTATGGCAAACACTGATAAGCTCGGCGGCCCCCTGATCGTGCAGGGCGATAATACGATACTTCTCGATGTTCATCATCCGCAGGCAGAGGATGCCAGGGCTGATCTGGGCGTATTCTGCGAACTCGAGAAGTCGCCGGAACACATGCACACCTACCGGGTAACCCCTCTCTCCCTCTGGAACGCCGCTTCCGCGGGTTTCAGCGCTGACGATATCATCAAAAAACTGATCCGCTGGTCCCGATTCGAAGTCCCCGAGAACACTATCTTCTATGTCCACGATATCATTGAGCGATACGGGAAGCTGGTTCTGGTTCCCGGTGAGCATCCGGAGAGTCTTCTGCTCGTTGTCGATGATCCTCTCATCTACCGCGAATTGTCGGAACACAAACGGCTGACCAGGTATCTTAATCCATGCAGTGAAGGTTTTCAGGTCAATCTCGTCGACCGGGGGACCATCAAGAGTGAGCTGATCAAGCTCTACTATCCCGTCAAGGATGAAGCTCCGCTGCGGGAAGGTGGGAAACTTCCCATTCAGCTTCTTCATAAGAGCCGCGACGGTTACGATTTTGAAGTACGCGATTACCAGGAGGAAGCCGCCGTCGCTTTCTACGGAGACGGCGGACGGGGCACCGGCTTCGGTACCATCGTGCTTCCCTGCGGATCGGGGAAGACCGTCGTCGGACTGCGGACGATGTCGCTGGCCGGGACCTACACTCTCATTCTGACGCCCAATACCGCGGCGGTGCATCAATGGATCGATGAAATTGTCGACAAAACCGACCTCCCGAGAGATTCAATCGGGGAATACACGGGAGACAAAAAAGAGATCAAGCCGGTGACGGTCTGCACCTACCAGATCCTCACGTGGAGGCCCGACAAAGAGGGCGAGTTTCCCCATTTTTCACTGTTCAGAACCCAACCGTGGGGACTGATTATATACGACGAGGTCCATCTCCTGCCGGCGCCGGTCTTCCGCGTTACAGCGGAGATCCAGGCCATTCGGCGGCTGGGACTCACCGCAACTCTGGTGCGTGAGGACGGACGGGAGAACGAAGTTTTTTCCCTGGTAGGCCCCAAGAAGTACGACGCCCCATGGAAACAGCTCGAGGCCAAGGGATGGATCGCCGAAGCCATTTGCCACGAGATTCGGGTCCCTCTTCCGCAGGAGAGCGAGATCCCCTATGCCACGGCGGACAAACGGGGCAAATACCGTATCGCGGCGGAGAATCCGGTCAAGGACGGGATCACCGTACAGCTGGTACAGAACCATCACCGCGATCACATCCTTGTGATCGGACAGTACATCCGGCAGCTTAAACAGCTGGCGGAGGTGCTGCAGGCCCCCCTGATTACGGGGAAGACCCCCAATCGCAAACGCGAGGAGATATACTCGGAATTCAGGGCGGGCAAGCTGCCGGTGATAGTTGTCTCCAAGGTGGCCAACTTTGCCATCGATCTCCCGGATGCTTCGGTGGCTATTCAGGTATCGGGGACCTTCGGGAGCCGTCAGGAGGAAGCCCAGCGTCTCGGGAGAATTCTCAGGCCGAAGAAGAAGAACTCCTACTTCTACACCATCGTCTCCCAGCACACGGTGGAGGAGGTGTTCGGTATGAACCGACAAAAGTTCCTCACCGAACAGGGGTACAAATATCACATCGAGTTCTGGGAGAATTGAGAGAGTGTTGAGCATATGACCCCCCGGGACACACTATACGGCGAGTGGAAACACAGCATACTGGAATTACCCGACGAGCACTTTTTTTCCCTGATGCGGCTCTACCTCGGGAACATAAAGACTCCCTTTCACAAACCCCGCCTGGTCGAAAAACTGGAGGCATTTCTGTCGGACGGCGAGATGGCCGACAGGATTATCGCTCTGACCGACGTGTACGACGCTGAAGTTCTGACCGCCATCGAGGTATTGCACAACCCCGATCCTGCTGTGCTCTTCCGTCTCTTCCAGGGAGAGCGCGATTATTTCAGCTTCCACAACCACCTGTTGAATCTGCACGAACGGCTGCTCATCTTTACCGCACCCGACAGCGGCAGTCTCTACCTCAACCCTCATCTCTACCCGCTTCTGAAAGAGCGTGTGCTTACTCCCCGTCTGCTTTTTCCCCCGGCGGACGAGACGGCTGAAGATCCGGCGGACCCATCGCTGCGGCAGCCGATCTCCATCAGCGAGGAGCACATCTGGTCGGTGGTTTCATTCATCCATCACTACGGACTCTACATCAAGTCCAACGGTACGATCAGGAAGAGTACCGCCGAACAGCTCCGGAAGGTCTTCCCCGGACTGTGTCCCGACGGTGATGTTGCGGAGATGTACCGCCTTCTCAACGGTCTCCTGAATTTGGGTCTCCTGCAGCTCAGAGGGGCCCGGCTCCATCTTCTCGAAGAGGGAGCACTGAGGATGCTGTCTATGGACCGTCCCCGCCGGACAGCCTGTCTGTGGTCGGCTATAGCTCTTGACGGCACTGGGACGCCGGACCGAATATCCGTTCCCGGTAATGACTGGAGAAGGATCGAATCACTGGCAGACCTGCTTCTCAGGTTTTTTTCCCGAATTCCCCGGCAGACCTTATTTCCTCTACAGTCTTTGAGACGAATCCTCTTCACCGTTCATCTTCTCGAGAACGAACCGAAAAACACGGAGCCGGACTTCAACCGCATCGCAGACAGTATTCTTGCCGCTCTGACAGAGCTGCGGGTGTTCTCCACACGGGGCAGGCTGATGATGCTCAACCCCGCATTACCTGCAGGGCTCCTCTCCAAGGGAAATCAATACCCTCTGCTTCTGCATCCGGATTTCTCCGTAACGGTCCAGCCGCCGCTGAGTTTCAGGGACGGCCTGGCCATTGCCGCATGTATGAAGATCGTCTCCTATGCCGCCTACCCGCAGTTCGAGTTTACCAGTGACTCCTACATTCACGGAAGGCTCTACTTTTCCGCACAGCAACTCCGCAAGACCGTAACCGCCCTTTCTTCCACCGGTATCCCGCAGAACATCACCTTCTCGATGGACTCATGGGAGCAGAACTTCTCTTCGGTCAGGATGATCGAGGGAATCACGCTGATCCTCGCAAAACACTGGGACCGCCTTGTACGGCACAATCCGGAGTTCCAGACCCATATCCTCAATGACCTCGGTCACGGTATCTATGTCATGGACCCGGAAGGTCAAACGGTGTGGAGGGACCTGCTGAAGGAGATGGGCATCAGTCCCCTGCCGCCGGTCCAGACGGGAGGCAGACAGAGTTCCACCGATATATTTTCCCGGATTCCATCCCCGGCCGGTCCTGCACAGATCCCGGACCTGGAACCTGTCGATTTGAGGTCGGAATATCCCCGTCCGGATCGGGATTCGAGGAAAGCTGAAGAAGTCAGGAACGAACTGATGGAAACCCTGAAGAACATCGATGTCTCCAGCGGTAAACACAAGGAATTGAGCACCCGGATCGAAAAGAAACTGATCCTCTACCCCTCGCAGCTGAAAAACCCCGTCTACGCCGAGACCGGTTCAGAGGCCAGGGGCATCGACTACGCCGGCAAGGTACGGATCATTCAGCAGGCCCTGCAGTCGGGCAGCTCGCTCCTCGAACTCATCGAAAGAACCGCACGGGGGAAGCCCGCCAGGCATCTCCTGCGCCCTACGGAACTTGAGAAGACCGGAAGTGAACTGGTACTCGTCGGCGAGGAGCTGCCCGCCGAGAAACCTGTCCGCATCCGGGTAGAAAAGATCGGTTATATAAAGAAGTGGAAAGGATCCTTTTTCATCAGGCCCAGAGATTACAGGAATCCCTGAACAGGGTATACTGCAGTTCCGCCTGGGCCTGCAGCATTCGTCTGCCGCCGATAACTCTGCATCCGGACTCTTCCGCCCGTTTGAGGAAACGGGTCTTCTCCGGCGCGTAGATTATGTCGTAGACAATTTCCGATCCGCTGAATTTCAGAAGCGGCAGCGGGTCTCCTTCAATGTCGGGCTCCATTCCAACGCTGGTTGTCTGGACCACCAAGTCGAAGGGGGAACCGGCGGCATTCCCTGCCGCTTCCGGACGTAACCACCCGGCCCCCATTTCATCTGCAAGTGCGCGGGCCTTTTCGACAGTCCGGTTGACGATTGTAACACCGACACCCTGCTGCCGCAATGCGTAGACCACCGTGCGGGCCGCACCCCCCGCCCCTATCACGAGTGTCCGCCGGATGCGGCCCTCGGCGAGGAGGTCTTTCAGCGGTTCGCGGAATCCCTCCAGGTCCGTATTGGTTCCATACCAGCCGTCCCGCCTCCGTACTACGGTATTGCAGGCGCCGATCCGCCGCACTCCCTCGTCGGCTGAAGTAAGATAATCCATGATACGCTGCTTGTGAGGGACCGTCACCGAGAATCCGCGGACTCCGATCGTTTCAGCCAGCTCCATGAAGCTGCCTACCCCGTCCACGTGGAAAGGAAGGTAGACTGCATCGATCCCGTCATCGGCGAACCAGCGGTTGTGGAGATGAGGGCTGCGGGTGTGCATCACCGGATTGCCGATGATTCCGAACAGGACGGTATTCCTGCCGTGGCGGGATGCTCCGTATACCTCTTCCAGTTCCCTGGGCCCTATGTGTCCGGGGGCCGCCTTTTTTTCCCCCGCCGATACGAATGTGAGCATCGAACCGCATATCCACGGAGCTGTTCTCGTAAAAAAACCGAAGGCCCCCATACCGAGGATGATCTTCTCCTTCACGTCCCGCACCTCATCGCACATTCGCACCAGCTCGAGGACCTGGCGCGAATCCCGGGGAGAACAGGCAATCTTGGGTATGTCCCCGGCGGCCGCGATCGAGCGGACGATCTCCGGCATTCTTTCCGGTGTCCCTGTGAAATCATGCACACTGCGGATCACACGGATACCGAGGGATTCCGCCTTCTCCCGAAGCTCATCATCCGTCACATCGTACTCGAGGTCCACACAGCTCACTCCGGGCTGAAGTACGCGGCGGAGCAAACCGCGCCGCATTTCTTCCCGATGGCGGTCCCAGTCCTCCGAGGGACCGTCCGCTGTGTCCTGCGGCCGCCGGTAGCTCACGACTACCGTTCCGCATCCCGCATGCCTGCCCGCGGCAACCACGGAGTTCACCATCTCAGGCGTTTGTTCCTCGCACAGGTCCAGCCGAATCTCAACGGCATCGATGAATTCGGCGTACCTTCGTATGTCCTCAATCTTTTCCGTATCTTT
>JBNGED010000077.1:0-8406 GCA_049975605.1 Sediminispirochaetaceae bacterium
CTGTAGACCTTCTCGCCAGAAGCTCCCGAGGAACTCCCAGGGTCGCGAACAGACTGCTGCGGAGAATGAGGGACTTCGCCCAGGTCCTCGGGGACGGGAAAATCGATATCAGCGTCATCCAGGCCGGACTCGGACGGCTCGAGATCGACAAGTTCGGTCTTGAAAAACAGGACCGGGAAATTCTGCTCACAATTATTGAGAAATACAACGGCGGTCCCGTCGGCGCGGAAACTCTTGCAATTTCGGTCGGCGAGGCGATCGAAACCCTGGAGGATTTCTATGAACCCTATCTCATCCAGAGGGGGTTCCTTCAGAGAACCCCCAGGGGACGGACGGCAACCGATATGGCCTACAAACACCTGAAGATCGAAAAGAAACGGAATGAAGACCAGGAACTTCTCTTTTGAACTGCCCGAAGAGTTAATCGCCCAGAATCCCGTCCGCGAGCGCGGTACCAGCAGGCTCATGCTGGTACGGAGACAGACGGGCACGGCGGAGCACTTCTCCATCACCGATCTGCCGGACCTGCTTCCCTCCGGTACCGTTCTCGTGATCAATGATTCACGGGTCAGAAAGGCCCGTATCTACGGACGGACCGAGTACGGCGGCGAAGTGGAGTTCCTCCTTCTGCAACCCATTGATAAGCACTGCTGGAAGTGCATGGTTTCGAAGGCAAAGCGGCAGAAGCCCGGCCGGACCTACACGCTTCCGGGTAACGTGCGCGCGGAGATTGAATCCGTAGAAGACGAGTTCAGAATCGTGAGATTCGATCCGGATATCGATGATGAGTATCTCGAGGAGTACGGTCACCTCCCGCTTCCTCCCTACATCCGCAGGGAGGATACTCCCGAGGACTACGAACGGTATCAGACGGTCTACGCCGCCGAACCCGGTTCGGTGGCAGCCCCTACGGCAGGACTCCATCTGACCAGGAAGCTCATATCCAGGCTGGAAGAGCGGGGGATCGAAGTGGTCCACATTACCCTCCATGTGGGCATCGGGACCTTTCTGCCGATCCGTACCGAAGAGGTTGAGACGCATCAGATGCACACTGAACAGTATTTCATTTCGAGTGAAAGCGCAGGGCGGATAAACAGGGCAAAGAGGGAAGGGCGCAAGATCTGTGCGGTAGGTACGACCTCCGTACGGACCCTCGAATCGGCATGCCGGCAGTCGGAAATCGTTTCCGGAGAGGGCAGCACGAGCCTATATATCTATCCCGGATACACCTTCAGGGCGGTCGACATGATGCTGACTAACTTTCACACCCCCGAATCGACGCTGCTGGTGATGGTGTCCGCGTTTGCGGGGAAGGACCTGATCGAAAAATCGTACCGTGAAGCGATTAAGGAGCGCTACAGGTTCTTCTCATACGGCGACGCCATGCTGATTCAATAAAAGGGGATCAGTAGGTGGTCTCGTCCATGGAATCGAACTCGCTCCGCACGCGCGCGAGACGCTGGAGATCCGTTTCGATGATCTCCCCGTAATCGAGGTCTCCCGATTCTATCCGCACTCTTTCATCTTCCCAGTACTGGATCTCATCAAGATGCTGATAGGGCAATGAACTTAGACGGGCCCACCAGTTGAGGGCCTGGTCCCAGTAGTAGAGGGCGGTGCGGTAGTAGTGTTCGGCGATTTCGAGGCTTTCCAGATTCTGATCCTTCCACGGTTCGTTGTAGAAATAGGCCACCCGTTTGTCATACTCCGCGGCCCACAGACGGTACTGCTTCACCATCTCTAGATTCACGTGGAGATAGAAGAGGGCCTGGTACCGCATCCATTCGCTCTTGTCATCGATACGTGCCAGCGCATTCAGCGGATTCACGAAGGGACGCTGCAGAGCCCTCTCGAGATACCAGATATTTTCCTCGAAGTTCTCGGGATACTGGTAGAAGTTCTGATGGTAGAGCTTGTAGTACTGCTCCGCGTAATAGATATTGTAGGAGAAGAGCGGTGCGGCTGTAAGAACAAATACGAACGCTCCAATGCATACAGATCTGAATTTTGATAACCTGAATATGGATAAAACCCTCATCACCCTCTATTATCGGAAGGTTTTATGCGTTTCCACACCATCTCCTGCAATTCATCTACGGGAAGGGTCCCGTCGAAAATGTGGAGGACCATCGAAGTGTGTTCGAAGAGGGTGAAGGTGTGGAAGTAATTGGCCCGTATCTCATCCTGAAGGTCCTTCTTTTCATAGATCTCCTGCGGTGTGTCCCGCTTGAGAATACGGCGCTGTCCTTCCTCAGGAGAGACATCGAGAAAAATAAGGTGTTCAGGAAGGGGAAAGCTGCAGTTAAGGTCCCACACTTCATCAAAACACCAGTCGATGGACTGATAGGCGAGGGAACTGAAAAGGTAGCGATCACAGATGACTTTCTCACCCTTATCGATATGGGCGGCAATTCCGTCCTCGGGATGATACAAATGGTTGTTGCGGTCGGCGGCGAAGAGCCTTGCAAGGGTGCCCTGAGCAACCACCTCTTTGTCCTGCAGAATGTGGCGGACCGCCCTGCCGATGAAGGAATCGGTAGGCTCACAGGTGAGAATGGAGGGCTGACCGTGCTGCTGCATCTTCTCGCTGAGGATACGGCTCTGGGTTGTCGTACCGGCACCATCGAGACCCTCGAATACAATAAAGCCTTTCAATACTGTAAAATCAGGTTTTTCTTTCATTCCTATTTTGGGTAATAGTAATCAAAATACTTCATTCTGTCATCTTTTATTGTAAAAAAAGTACATTTCACGTTAAATTTGTTATGGTGTAGCTATGAAGTTTTTTCTATCAATGGGGTGGTTTAACTGAATCTGAATACGAGACTTATAAAACCGTTTCAAATACTCATCTTCGTTCTCCTGACGGCGGCTACGGTTATTCTGCTTCTCCCCGTCCAGGAATCGATCGATCAGTACATGAGCCGGCTGAAAGAACGCACCATTTCATCTCTTGAAAAACTCATCGACAGATCTATAGAGTACGACAGCATATCGCCTTCATTGCTTCTCTATCTCGAGGTCCGGGATGTACGCATAGCCACCTTCACTCCTCGTGGTCAGGACAATGTCGTAATAGGCAAAGTGAGGATCTATTACAATCTCGGACAGCTTATACAGGGGAATATTGAACGGGCCGTAAAGGAAGTCAGACTGATCAATTCCTCATTCAGCATCGACCAGGTGCGCGACAGACAGCTCATGGAACTGATAAGGAATCAAAACAGTCCCGGGGGAGCATCCGGCGGTTCCGGCAGCCGGTTCCTGCCCAAGGAACTCGATGTGATCGGGGAAAATATCGCTATTGAATACTCAACTGCCGAACAGGAATACAGTATTGACCGGCTCTTTTTCGAACTCAATATCCGGGACAGCAGAACGGACCTGCGCATTAAAGGAGACGGCAAGGCCCTCTTTCTTGAACCGCGGACGCTCGGAAAGCTTCCCCTGAACGAAGCGTCCAGCAAATTCGAGATAACCGGGCAGTACTTGAGCAGCCGTAATGAAATTTCAGGCCGCATCCAGCTGGAAGATTTTTCATCAAATTTACTGAGTTTCAAGGGCCTCACCCTCGAGGCGGTCAGTACACCCGACACAGTTGTTCTCCGAAAGATCGAGGACAGTTCTCCCTATGACTTCTTACTGGAGTATTTTACCGGGGATTCGACGGTACACGCGAGATTTGCTTCCGACGGATTCATCCCAACCGACAACATCCGGCCGAATGAAGATCTCTATCCGGTTTCCGCCTGGCTCAATTCGGAAATCAGCGGAGAGGCGGATTTTCAATACAGAGCCGATACCGGGGATATTACATACAGCAGCAATCTCGAGATAGAAGCAGACAACGAGTTTCTCCCCTTTCCGGTCGTTGCCGGCATCAAAGGTTCCGGTACACAGAATTACGTTATTTTTGACAATCTGTCCGTACTTTCCGACAGGCTGTCCGGGTTCTTCAGAGGGAAGGTTATGCTTCGGGACCCCTTCGCTGTCGGGAATCTCACTATCCGCCGCTTTGTATTCAGCGATGACAACGTCCTGAGCGGCAGCCTGAACATTGAAGGGACCCGGAACAGCTTTCTGATCTCTTCCAATAAAGTATCCATAGGTAGAATTCCCATTGAAAACATACGCCTGCAGGGAGCTCTGGGGAAGGAAGAGGCGGGTTTCAGCCTGGAGGCATTGTACAGAGACCCCGATGACAGTGGGGATCTTTCACCCAATCTCGTTGCAGACGGCACATTCGCCTTCGGCATGAACAGTTTTCTGGAACTGTCTCTGAATGCGGAAGCTGTTCCGCTTACTCCTGCAGTGAATGAGTTCATACCCGACCGTCCCGGATACCTTTCCCGCATCGGTGAGCTCTACATGTATACAGACGCATATGTTACGACGAATTTCGATCGATTCTCCTTTTCACTGCTCCCGTTAACAATCGAGGACGGTGAGGGGCTCGAGGTGGCTTCCTGCAGAGTCAACGGCAACAACGATCGTCTAAGACTTACCGATATAACGTTACAGATAGATGACTACGATGCCGGCGGCGATTTCGAGATTACCCAAAATACGGACGAGCGTTACTCTTTCAGCACCGCCCTGACGGTGAATTCGGTCTACTACGAGATAGAGGGGATGTATTACCAGCCGTCGACCCTCATACTAAGGGGGAACCACGATCTCGCGGTGACACTGATGCTGAGACCCGGGCTGACAGCCTTTTCAGCTCAGGCAAGAGACATGCCGCTTCCCCTTGTACCGGGGCGAATAAGCGAGCTCAGCCTGAGCGGCCGCGGTACTTACAGGAACCAGTACGAATGGAGCGTTCAGCTGCCGGACTTCACACTCACGAATGCGCCCGGACTCTTCGAAGAGAACCGGGTCGAACTGTCAGGCAGCTTCAGACCGGGCGCATTGCAGCTTAACAGGCTTGCCTACTCGGATCCGATATCCGAGTTATCCGGAAGCGGCCAGGGTTATTACAGCTCAACTGATCCCCTGGAAGGTGAGGTTCAGTTCAGCCTTTCAGATCAGAACAACCAGGAGCTCTACTCATTGACCGCATCGAGGTCCGGAACACAGATAGAAGCAGCCCTTCGGTTGAAAAACGCTCCACTTTCAAGAATTTCAGAACTACCCATAGATGGACGTCTGAGCGGTTCAGCCGATATCGGCGGCGATATAGAATCTCCCAGAATAGACTATACCTTGAACCTCGATGATGGAGAGTATCAGCAGAACCTCGTACAGGTCGAAAGTGTCGGAGTCTATGCAGATGGTATTCTCGATGTGGATTATCTGCATGCCGAATACAACAGCCACATACTGCAGCGGGGTGAGGGCTCCCTCGATCTGGGAACCGGATCTTTGCAGATGCAGGGACAGTACCGCGGTATTTTCGTCAAGCGGCAATCTTCCGCGGAGCTTTCCGTCCTCGGACAAATCGAGAAAGGGCCGGAACCCCTTACCCTTGCACAGCTGCCGCAATCCGGGTTCAATGCCGAGCTCCTCCTCGAAAATATACAGATGTTCGGAGAACAGCATGAAGACTGGAATGTGTCGATAGAGCGCAGTGAAGACAAATTCGCCTTCGAAGGCGGCCCGAACAAAGCTCTCAAAGGATCATTCAGCCGGAACGGCAGCTTCGAATTCAGACTCATGAATCCGCTTCCGGTCCGGTTCAAAGCCGAGGGCAGCCGGAACGCGGAGAACTTCGGCGTCAATGTCGAAGATGTGCTCATCGAAGCTGATTTCCTGCAGCTACTGGGGGTAAGGGTCGTCGACTTCTATGGCGGGCGGATAACGGGAGACCTGGAAATTACCGGAGCCCCCAATGATCCGTATTTTGACGGCGATCTGAATGTCGACCGTTTTTCAGGACGCGTACAGTACGTGGACGGAACTGTGGAGCCCTTCAACACTTCGATCTCTCTGGAGAACAAGACCGCCGAGGTAGAACCGGTTGTGGTAACTGTGGGCGACCGGAATGCAGTACTGAGCGGAGGGTTCTCCTTCGACCGGTGGAATCTAGAGACCATAGACGTGAATGTCCGCACCCTTTCACCCGACGGTCTACCCGTACTGTTCCGGGATACCGTTTCGGGCCTGAATATCGACGGCTTTGCAACGGGAACCTTTCAGTACACATTGCGGCCGGCGACTTCAACCATTTCAGGCGACCTTACGGCGAACAACTGCATAATCACACTCGAAGACCGACAGGAAGGAACATTACAGCAGAGGGCCAACCCGCTGGTAGTCGACCTGACGATTCAAACGGGCAGGCGGGTTGAATTTCTGTGGCCGCGAAGGAATTTTCCTATAATTCAGGCCAACGCGGATACGGACCAGACGATGACGGTATATTACGACAATATTACCGACTCACTCCAGGTCAGGGGCCAGATGAACCTCAAGAGCGGTGAAATCTACTACTTCCAGCGCAGTTTCTACATCAAAGAGGGAATAATCACCTTCAACGAGAATGAAGACAAGTTCGATCCTCTGCTCGTAGTGGACGCGCAGATAAAGGAGATCGACAACAGCGGAAGCCCGGTCACTATCTCTTTGATCGTGGACAACGAACCGCTCAGCTCATTCACTCCCCGTTTCGAATCCAACCCGACCCTCAGTACGACCGAAATCGCGAGCATTCTGGGAACGAACCTGTATACTCAGTTCGATTCGTCGCAGGGAGAGCTGACTTCGGCACTCCTTATAACCGGGGATCTCTTCAGCCAGTTCAGCATCGTGCGCTCATTCGAACAGCAGATGAAGGATGTATTCAATCTCGACCTCTTTTCCATACGGACCCAGATGATCCAGAATGTGATCCTAGATCGGGTATTGAACCAGGAGATATCTCAGGACCCGGAATCCGAGGGAACGGTCGGCAGATATCTTGACAACACGACCCTGTTCTTGGGAAAGTACTTGGGGAACGATCTTTTTCTGGAGGCTCTGGTGCAGATTCAACAGGATCCGATTACAACTACAGGAGAATTCGGCCAAAATGAGTTAGACTTATCAGTGGAGGTCGGCTTGGAATGGAAAACGCCATTCTTCCTCCTCAATCTCTCTGTAAGCCCTGATTTTGAAGAACCAATGAACAGCCTTCAGAACACAAGCCTGGGGTTTTCTTGGGACTTCTCATACTGATACATTGATCACTAAGGAGATGCTATGCGTATTCGCTACCTATTTGTACTCGTTATTTTGCTCCTCTCTACCGGTATTTTTGCTCAGCAAACTGATGTCTGGTATTTGGATAAACCGATTGTTGAAATAAAGTTCGAAGGACTGCAGCATGTTTCCCAATCTGAACTCGATCCGATAGTAGAACCCTTCATTGGAAGAAAGTTTTCGGACAGTCTCTTCATGGACCTGCAGAGCAAGCTGTATGCATTGAATTACTTCTCTCTCATCGAAGCCGAGGCGGTCCCGAGGACAAGTCAGAGAGAAGATCTGATTCTGCTCTTCAAGGTAGACGAACGTCCGATTGTGGACCAGATCGAGATCAACGGGAATCGCAACGTGCGTGATTCCGAAATACTGGACACGATCCTGCTCAAGCGGGACGACATTCTCACCAGGAATAAACTGAATGTAGACGAAGGTGCTATCCGGGACCTCTACCAGGAGAAAGGTTTTTCCAATATAGAAATCTCCTCGGAGACCATAACCAACGAAGAGGAAAACACCGTCAGGGTAGTCTTCAATGTAGTGGAAGGATTTCAGACACGGGTGCAGTCGATCAGCTTCTCCGGGAACAGCTTTGCCCCGGAGAGCGCCCTTAAAAAACAGCTCGTGTCCAAGGAACAGACCTTCTTCAGCAGCGGCATCTTCAAGCAGAACCAGCTGGAAGAGGACAAGGCCAGGATCGAACAGTATTACCACGAACAGGGATTTATCGATGCAAAAGTAGTCGACGTCACCCGTGAAGTAGTCGAAAGCGAGGGGAACAGGAATTTCCTCGCCATTACTTTCTTTATCGAAGAGGGCAGACAGTGGACATTCGGAGGGATCGATTTCGATGGGAACCAGCTCTTCAGCGACGAGGAGCTGCAATCCAAGGTAAGCCTGGAAGAAGGGGAGATTCTGAACCTCAACAAGCTTCAGCAGAGCTTCACCCGTATCAGCGATCTCTACTACAACGACGGCTACATCTACAACTCGATATCCCAGAGAGAAAGCCGCAACGAGGAGGAGCGATCGATCTCCTTCGAGATCATGATCGTCGAGAAGGGCCGTGCCCACATCGAAAATATCATTATCAAGGGAAACGAAAAGACCAAGGACAAGGTCATCTTCCGGGAAATACCCCTCGAAGTCGGCGAGATCTTCAGCAAGGAGAAGGTCATCAACGGTATGCAGAATCTCTACAACACCGGACTCTTTTCCAACGTCGTT
>JBNGED010000078.1:0-2658 GCA_049975605.1 Sediminispirochaetaceae bacterium
GGAGAATTTGCCTATTTCTTTCCGGCTTTTTGTGGGTTGCGGGACAGCCTGAATTGGTTATATTTAAACTATAGGAGGTGATTCGATGAGTGAAGTAGATGCCGTCGAATCAGTCGAAAAATACAGGCCGAATCGACCCGAACCTGCCGAGAAGAATGAGCAGGTGAGAAGGGAAGAAGAACAACGGAGAAATCAACGGCCGGAAGAGGTCGATTCAGAAAATGAGACCGGAAATGAGGCTGAACGGAATGAAAATGAAGATCAGGATAATGATGAATACCGCGGGAGGAACGTCAACGTTTTTGCATAATGGGTAAGTGTTACTTCTGCGGCTCAGAAATCGAAGCTCCTGTCTATCGCAGCACTGTCTGTCCCGACTGCGGGAGAGATGTGAAGATCTGTCTCAACTGTGTCTTCTATGCACCCGGCAGTCACTGGGACTGCCGGGAGACGATACCCGAACAGGTGAAGGACAAGGAGAGGTCCAACTTCTGTGACTACTTCAGACTGGGTTCCAACTATCGCGGAGACAGCCGGCAAAAAGGTCCCGGGGTACAGCGCAAGGCTTTCGACGACCTTTTTGGGGACTAGAAGTGGAAAAACGGACCCGAATCCTGGTTGTTGATGACGAGCCGAAGATCTCGAAGATGATAGCGGACTATCTCGAAGCAGTCGGCTTTGATGTAGAGGGCGCGGAGAACGGAGTCCAGGCCCTGTCCCGTCTTGAGGAGGCCTCACCCGACCTGATGGTGCTGGACGTGATGATGCCCGGGATCGACGGCTTCGACGTTGTGCGGAGGATCCGGGAAATCTCGGACCTGCCGGTGATTTTGCTGACGGCCCGCGCGGCGGAGAACGACAAGCTCGTCGGGCTCGAACTCGGAGCGGACGATTATCTGACCAAGCCGTTCAGCATGAAGGAGCTGGCCGCTCGAATCAGGGCGGTACTGCGCCGCAGCAGGGGTTTCAGCCGTGAAGCGGCCTCTTCGAAACAGGTGCTGAAATCCGCCGACATAGTGCTGGATCTCGAGAAGCGGACTGTCTCCAGGGGAGGGGCGCCTGTTCAGCTGACCGGCGTTCAGTTCGATATTCTCGCCCATCTTATGGAGAATCCCGGACGCGTTTTTACCCGTATGCAGCTCCTGGAAACCCTGCAGGACCACGCATTCGAAGGATATGAGCGGACCATCGATGTGCATATAAAAAATATCCGGAAGGCCCTCGAACCGAATCCCTCCCGACCGGTGTACGTTCTCACGGTGTGGGGAGTAGGGTACAAGCTGGCCGAGACCGAAGCAGCCGATGGTCCGGCCGATGGTCCGGCCGGCAAACCGTCCAGCGGTCCAGACAGCGGGGCTTCAATCGGCGGGACGCCAGTCGGGGGAGCGGAATGAGGCTCCGTTTATCCCAGAAGTTCACTCTTATCATGCTCGGGACGGTTTTTCTGAGCGCCGCCCTGTCGGCCGTCCTTATTAGCCGTTCGACGAGGTCGGTTTTTATGGAGCTGGTCAAAGAAAATGACGTTCAGACGGCCATGCTTCTGGCTGATAATTTTACCGCTTACTACGAGCGGAACGGGAGCTGGGAAGGCGTGGAAAAAGCCTTCGAAGGAATCAGCTTCGGCGAACAGCAGGCGCCTATGCCAGGCATGATGCGGGGAATGAGTCCGAACCGCATGGGGCCTGCGAACCGGCAGCCGCTGCCTGGACAGCCGCAGTGGGGACACCGCCCTCCGCTTCGTATGCTTCTCACCGATCAGGAAGGGCGTGTAGTCCTCGACAATCTGGAGAGTAATGTTCCTGCAAGAATTACCCGCTCAGTACTCGAAGAGGGAGTACCCGTACCCGCCGGCGAAAAGGTCGCCGGCTACCTCTTCGTTCAATCCATGATCGATCCGGTGATGGGTCCGTTTCTGAGCGGTTTTTTGAACCGGATCTATCGATCAATCATCCTCTCAATGCTGATCGTAGGGGTCCTGGCCCCCCTGCTCGGAATTTTCCTGATGCGTCACATAACCGTACCGCTGCGGCGGCTTACTGCGGCGGCTGTTGAAGTGGCCAGGGGCAGTTACACCATTGCGGAGACCGATGCTGTCCTCGATTGGCAGCGCTCGGATGAGATCGGCGACCTGACCAGAAGTTTTCAGTACATGACAGGAGAGATCAGGGCTGCCGATGAATGGAAACGGGCCCTTATCGCCGACTCTGCTCACGAACTGCGGACCCCGGTCAGCCTGCTCCAGGGTAACATTGAGATGATGCTGGAGGGCATCTACCCGACTGACAGAGAACATCTCGAGATGCTCCACAATGAGACCATGGTGCTGAATCGACTGGTAAAGGAGATGCAGGACCTGACAAACGCCGAGGCGGGAATGACGAACTACAACTTCGAGTCTCTGGACATAGTCGAACTGGTCCACTCGGTTGTGCAGGGGAATTTAGCGGCCACGGACCGTAATGAGCTCAGTATGAGGACTGTTCTCCCAACACGGAAGATACCCGTCAATGCCGACAGGCAGAAGCTCATACAGTTGCTGAACAATGTGCTTCGGAATGCCATGAGATATACTCCGCCGAAGGGTGAGATTCTAATCGAGGTGGAGACCGATTCAGACGGATCTCTCGTACTTGCAGTGGAGGACAGCGGGACCGGAAT
>JBNGED010000078.1:2668-8329 GCA_049975605.1 Sediminispirochaetaceae bacterium
ACCGAAAGATGAGCGGGAGAAAATTTTCCAGCGCTTCTACCGGGTCGATCATGACCGCAACCGTGGTACCGGCGGATCCGGACTGGGGCTTGCGATAGCAAGTGAAATCATCCGGCACCACGGTGGAGACATCCGTGCGGTTGAACCGCGGCAGCTGCAGGGCGCCAGAATTGAAGTTGAGATTCCGACGATTCAGGAGGGACAGGCTGGTGGCGAATAGCATGAATGACAATAGCCTGATGGAGCAGGACGGACAATTCTGGAGCTGGTATCGGCTCGAACAAGGTCAATGGCTCTCCTGGCGCAGCGGTCAGCTGAACCTGCAGCTGGTGCTAGAGCAGGATGAAATACTCTTAAAAACGGAGTATCTTGAGGATGACGGAGACAGCCGGGTAACCGGAAGACCCGACAGTTCGGACCGGTATATCACCGGCGGCGCCGGCAGGATAGGCCTTCTTCCGGCTATGCCCAACCGGCCTCTGGTGCTCAAGCCCAGAATTCCCCGCAGGATCCCGCCGGGAGTCCAGGTCCAGCTGATGTTTTTCATACCCGTGTGGATCCAGGTCCTTTTGGAAAAAAAGGGCGGAAACGTCCTGCTGAACGAGTATCCTAGTGTCATTCTCAGCTCCACCTGGTTCGGCGACATGCAGTCCGGCGAGCTCTGTTATACCCTCGAAACGGAACTTTTTCAGAATGGCTGCAGCCTGCCGGAGGATTCCAACCTGTCGGCATGCATCCTGAATATCCGTAACAATTCGAGCTCCATGCTGGAATTTACCAAAATGGCGGTACATGCCGAGTACCTGACGCTCTTCACCGACGGCGGCAATCTCTACACCAATGAGATTACGGTGGATTTCAACGGGGCGGAACAGATAAGCCAGTTGAAGTACTCGCCGAAGGGGCCGAAATGCCCCGTCCCGCTCCGCAAAGCGAATGTTCCCCGTGTCACCCCCTCAAAGAGTCTGCTGAAACGCAGCTTCTCCTTTATCAAACTGCTCACCGAAATGTAGGAGGGTCGGATGAATTTTATACGCACGCAGCTTCTGGAAAAGTATTTTACCTCGGAGTTCCTGCTCCAACTCCTGCACGTCTTCCTGATAGTGCTCATCGGCGTGCTGATCGTGAGGCTGATAGACATTCTCATCCGGCGTTCTCTAATGCGGGGCGCTTCGGAGCAGTCGCGGGTGATGGTCCACAAGACCATCGTCTACTTAGGATGGGCAATTATCTTTCTGGCAGTACTGAGCGAGCTCGGGGTCAAACTATCGGCGGTCCTCGGAGCTGCCGGAGTTCTGGGAATTGCAGTCGGTATTGCTTCCCAGAAGAGCCTCGGGAACATCATCAGCGGCTTCTTCCTCGTCTCGGACAAGACCTTCGATCTGGGCGATGTAATCAAGGTCGGGTCCACTCTCGGAGTCGTACACTCCCTGGATCTCCTGTCGGTGAAGCTTCGTACATTTGACAACACCCTAATACGGATACCGAACGACCAGATTATAACGACCGAGATAATCAATATCACCCGGTTCCCTATAAGGCGGCTTGATTTTCAACTGAAGGTGGCCTACAGGGAGGATCTTCCCGGAGTCAAGGAGGCGCTGCTGAATCTGGCCAGGGGAAACCCCCTCTGTCTCGACGAACCGGAACCATTTTTCCTGTATCAGGAGTTCGGTCCTTCGGGAGTGGAGATCCTCTTTGCCGTATGGTTCGAGAAGAGCGACTACGTCGAGGTCAAGAACAGCGTCTTCGAGTCAATCAAGGCGAAGTTCGACGAGATGGGTATCGAGATCCCCTATCAGCAAATCAGGCTGTACAACGGCAGCTCCTCAAAGCCCTTCGAGGTGCTTGTGAAAGATTGATAGAGTCCTCTGGACGGAGGAGCTCCCTGATCAGCGAATGAGCCGCAGGGCCTGGGCGATGTTCAGCAGATGGTCGCCGATCTTCTCGATGTGACGGACAATGTCGATATAGAGCAGCTCCGACTTCACGTTCGATCCGGCCTTGATCCTTCGGCGGGCCGCCTTCTGCAGGGTGTTCCGGTGATTGTCGACGCACGTTTCGAGCTGAATAGCCCGATCCATGTCCTCCCTGCTCAGGTGCCGGTCAGTGTGTTTGATAACGAGACCCATGTATTCCTTGACGGTATCGAGGTACGGTTCGAGGTCCGTGAGAGCTTCTTCGGGCAGCTCGAGTTCCTTGTCGTAGCGCCGCTTGGAGAGGATCAGCAGGTTGAAGCAGCTGTCGCCGATGCTCTCGAGCTCATGAACGATTCTCATCATGTGGTTCACGTTTTCCGCGCTCGTGTCGTTGAGGTTCTCCATTGCGCACCTGGCTAGAAAGCCCGAGAGCTCTTCCTGCATCTGGTCGGTGAGCTCCTCCTTGTCGGCAAGTTCCTCGACCTCGTTCTTCAGTTTTTTCCCCGGATTGTGGAAGACATACGTGAAGGAGTCGTACATCTCCTCGATGATATTGGCCATCTTGATGATCTCCGCCTTGGCCCGAAAAAGGTTCATTTCAGGGGTGTCCTGGACCGAGACCGACAGGTATTTCAGCGTGTAGCGGAGTTCCTTCACGGCCCCTTCCGGAGGCGCCGGTACGAGCAGCTTCACCAGCGCTTCGAGCCAGTTCACGAAGCCGATGAAGAGCAGGGTATTCAGCACGTTGAACACGGTATGGAACATTGCCAGATGGGCCGTTATACCCGCGGGAGTATTGAGACTGCCGGGAACGAGGGTGTCAACCAGATGTATAACCGGAAAGAAGAGAAACTGAAGCCAGATGATTCCAAGGATATTGAACACCATGTGCGCCACCGCCGCCCGGCGAGCGTGTACGTCGGCTCCGAGAGAAGCGATGAGGGCGGTCACGGTTGTTCCAATATTTTCCCCGAGTACCATGGCCGCCGCATGGGGGAAATCGATCCAGCCCGTAAAGGCCATCGTCAGCGTAATGGCCATAGAGGCGCTCGAAGACTGCAGGATGACGGTAAGGCCGGTGCCGAGGAGGATGAAAAGCATCCGTGAAAGAAAGCCGTAGCCGGTGAGATTGGTGACGAACTGCAGGGTCTCGGGATGCGCGTCTATATCCGGAACCGAGCTCTTCAGGAAGGAGAGTCCCAGGAAGAGCAGACCGAAACCGACCAGGGTCTCGCCCCATTCGCTCTTCTTGATGCTGCGCCAGAATATCAGCGGCAGCCCGATTCCTATGGCGGGAAGGGCAACGCAGGTAATATCGAACTTGAAACCGAAGAGGGCCACGATCCAGCCGGTCACCGTCGTACCGATGTTGGCACCCATGATGACTCCGATAGCCTGCGACAAGGTGAGCAGACCGGCGTTTACGAAACTGACCACCATGACGGTGGTAGCTGAACTAGACTGTATGATTGCCGTCGTACCGAAACCGGTCAACACACCGGCAACACGGTTCCCGGTCATGAACTTCAGGATCGAATGCAGTCTTTCGCCGGCGGCCTTCTGAATCCCGTCGCTCATGGTACGCATGCCGTACAGGAACAGACCCAGACTGCCGGCGATCTCCAGAAGCTGTAGAATCATGGTCCCCCCGATTCGTTAAACCTTAATAGAATGCTAACAGCAATTTAACATAAAGACGGGGAAAATGTAGTATAGATTGAGGAATAGATCAATAGAAAATAGACTGCACAGACGGCCAAAAAAAATCCCCCTGGCCGGGGGACCGAGAGCGCCTGATGGGAATCGAACCCACATCTTTAGCTTGGAAGGCTAAGGTAATAGCCATTATACGACAGGCGCATGTATCTGTATGTGTTGTAATAGATACTAAAAAAATGCGATGTCGTCAAGTGCCGGCCCTGTAAAAATGAACAGGAAAAAAAAGCGGTCAGGACAGTTCTTCCCAGTAGTCGCTGAGAATGAAGAGGAGGGCAAATCCTGTGCTGCCCGGACCGCGTATCGACACGTCGGCGGCTGCTGTCCCGGGTCCGGATGAAGAAGAGATTATATATGCATACAGGATTGATCCTTGAGATGGAATTGTACACATACGTCCTCCTTTCCAAACACGGGAGGCGCAGCCGTTTCCAGCTGAACCCTATCGGCTTCCTGCCATAGACCCCTTCAGGTCCGCAGGCGCAGAAGCTCAGAGGAATACTTTCAGCCCCTATTATACCTCATTTTTTTCCAGAGCGCCACATACGGGGCAGTTTTTGTCCCGATTTATCCCGATCTCATCCATGCGGCCTCCGATGCCGTCGTATATAAGCAGGCGATTGGTACAAAGGTCTCCGAGACCGGTGAGGAGTTTGATGACCTCCATGGCCTGCAGGCTTCCGATCACTCCGGCCACCGCTCCCGCGACGGGGGTCTGCCGGAGCTTCCCCGTGTCGTCCTTCTCATCCTGCATTCCGGCGTAGAGACACTCGAGGCAGGGGGTCTCTCCCGGTATAATCGTGGTCATCTGGCCGTTGAAGCCGTGGATGCCTCCGTGAACGAGGGGTATCCTGTGTTGAACCGCGTATTTGTTCAGTAGAAAGCGGCTGGCGTAGGTGTCGAGGCAGTCCACGATAAGGCTGGTCGGAGTAATGATCTTTTCGATGTTCTCTTCACTCAGAAAATCAGCGGTGCAATCGATGTGAATTCCTGAATTGAACTCCGACAGCCGCAGCGCGGCCGTCCGGGCCTTGCTGCGGCCGACATCTCCTTCATGGTAGAGGATCTGTCGGTTGAGATTCGGAAGGCTGACGCGGTCGCCGTCTATCAGGTGCAGCTCTCCTATGCCCGCGGCGGCCAGATAGAGGAGAACGGGGGAACCCAGTCCCCCCGCTCCCGCAACAGTTACATGAGCACAGTCGAGCTTCTTCTGGATCTTCCCGTTCCAGCCGGGGATCTGCATCTGTCGCCGGTATCGCTCCAGCGGATCCGTTCTCCCGGGGCCGGAGGTAGAGCCTGATCCGGAGCCGGATTCGGAGCCGGCACCGGAGCTATAGTCAGAGCCGGAACTGCCTCCGCCGGTCACGGATGTGCTCCCTTGTCCGTCCCTGCAGCTGCGGAATTGAGACTTCCGCTGATTCCGACGGTCATGCGGGCGCTGAGATACTTCAACCTGCAGCTCGGGCACATCCGGATCACATCTTCACTCAATTCGGTATGTTCGAGCATGTAGTCGATCATCCTGCCGGTGATGTGCGGTACTCCGCAGACCGGACATTTTTCCAGGGGAAAAAGCTGCCGCCAGAGGGCCCGTTTCCCTTCAGGTTCCCGCATGGTGATCGCGCCGGTGGGACAGATGGCGGCGCAGGAACCGCAGCCGATGCAGGCGTCGTTGGCCTCGTGGAAGGGGGTGCTCACCACCTTGTTGGCCCCCCGGCCGGTGGTGTGGATAGCCGCGGTCCCCTGGGCGTGACAGAGGCGATAACAGAGGCCGCACAGGATGCACTTCTTGTTATCCACCTCGAGCTGGGTGAAGCGGGGCGTAACGGCCCGTCCGAGGACCTCCTGGAGGGCTTCCGCCGCCTGGGGCGCACGGGCCAGCAGGAGTTCCGCCGACTTCATACGGCTCCGCCAGACCTTTTCCGAATCGGTGGAGAACCTCTCTCCGTTCCGCCTGAGGGGATACTCGCAGGCGGTCACCAGCTTAGACCACCCGTCCCTGAGCTGCTCGACCAGGCAGAGCCTG
>JBNGED010000079.1:0-8259 GCA_049975605.1 Sediminispirochaetaceae bacterium
CTCTAAGATCGCCCGGTTGATGAAGCCCGCGGTATTGAACTCCCCTTCCATCGAGATGAAGACGAGGAGCCGGCTGCACCGCTTCCACTCTTCCATCCCGAACAGCAGACTGCATGCGGTCTTCTCTTCATCTATCCGCTGTTCAGGGGGGAAATTTTGCAGCCTCCGCCGCATCTCCCTGCGCAGGGCCTTTTTCTCTTCGACTATCATGGATCTCCTCCGCCCTCGAGCTCAAGGACCGCCGCCGTCTCCAGATGGAATGTATGCGGGAACATGTCCATCGGCTGAATATCACGAAGAATATATCCGGATTTGAGGAAAACCTGGAGGTCCCTGGCAAGTATTGCTGGAATACAGGATATATATACGAACAGCGGGGCCCTGATGGAGGCCATGACGGTGGACATGGCTCCGAGCCCCTGCCGGGGGGGATCGCAGATGACCGCCGCGACTTTCTCCCTGTGTTCGATGATCTCTTCGAGGACTGCCTGCAAGGCGGATTGGCTGTAGACGAAATGGGACAAGTCGCGCGCCGCGGCTTCCGCGCGTGCGCGGGCAATCGCCGGGGCTGAGATGTCGTAGCCGCGTACATGTACAGGCAGGTCATGCAGGGGGAGACTCAGATTACCGTCGCCGCAGTACAGATCGAGGACGAGATTGGCTGTGTCGGGGGATTGGACTGAGGACGGGGCGGGGGATTGGCCGGATGTCTCAGGAGCTTCCGCGGCGACGGATTCGGCGATCCGGCTCCGGACATAGGCCTGCAGGAGAGTGTTCACGTGCCGATTGGCCTGAATGAAGCCCTGCTGCGAATAGTCGCCCGGGTACAGGAAGGAGTAATCGGCATGCAGGCTGTCCCGCGATTCTATTTCGACTTCGACAGGAAGAGGACGTACGCTCTTCAATTCCGCTTCTATAGCCGGTAATGCTGAATTGAGGGCCTCCTCGAAGATAGGGCATGAGCGGATGGGAACGACGCTGGTGCTTCCGGACCGGAAAAATCCGAGTCTGCCTCCGGGACTTATCTGGAGCCGGCCGCTGCGCCGGTAATGGTAGATTTTTTCCGAAGGGACTACCTCCCCGACCTCCGCATCGATTCCGGTTATCTTCCTGATTATGTTCTTCAGATGGTTCTGCTTGGCCGTCAGCTGCCGTTCGTACTTCACATGCTGCCAGTTGCAGCCTCCGCAGATGCCGAAATGGGGGCAGACGGGTTCGGTGCGCCACGGCGATGGATGTACGATCTCCAGCGTTCTGCCGCGGAGGAAGTTTTTTTTCCGGTCCGTAACTTCTACGCGGACCACATCTTCCGGCACGGTGTACGGCACGAAGCAGACCATATTATCTATCCGCCCGACCCCGTCTCCGCCGAATGCCAGGTCGGTGATTTCCATCTGGAATTCCTGTCTCATATCTTAACGGTCCCCCGGGCTCTGCAAGGAAAGCTTGGAAATTCTTCAACTCTACTATACAATATGATTCATGATTTCCCGGTATTCGTCAAACCCCGTAACGGTAAGGATTCCATGACAGCGCTGGTTAATATAGGATCGTACTTCTTCGGTATCTACGTCATTTTCGCGGTAATTCTCACGATACAGATAATCCTGGATAACAAGCCGCCGGAGGTTGCCATTGCCTGGATACTGGCGATCTATTTCCTTCCGTACGCCGGTGCGGTGATCTACCTGCTCGGGGGGGTGAACTGGAAGAAACGGAAGATAATGAAGCAGCTGCCCGAGAAGACCTTCAAGACGTATCTCGGTCCGATTCTCGAACGTCAGAAGCATTTTCTGCAGGAGACCTCGGGAAGCTTCGACAATGATGTCGTAAAGACCATCAGTTTGGCCCTCCAGGCAGGCAACAGTATACTGACGGTGAACAACGATGTGAACTTCTACTATGACGGAGCCGAGTTCTTTACCGATCTGCTGACGGACCTGGAAGCAGCCGCTGATACGATCCACATGGAGTTCTACATCTACCGGTCCGATGATCTCGGCAGGAGGATCTACGATATCCTGAAAAAAAAGACGGAAGAGGGAGTGGTTGTCCGGATGTTGTTCGACGGCGTCGGCTGTTTCAACAAGATGAGCTGGCCCTTCAAGGGGGAGTTGAAGAATTCCGCAATCGACGCGCGGTACTTTCTGGACCCGATGAACGTTCTCTCGGGAAGGCTGCTCAACTACTGTAATCATCGAAAAATCGTCGTCATAGACGGAAAAATCGGCTACACCGGCGGAATGAATATCGGCAACGAGTACATTACAGGGGGAATGCAGTTCGACAGCTGGCGGGACACACAGGTCCGTCTCGTCGGGGAGGCGGTCCAGCTCCTGCAGGGGGTCTTCCTTTCGGACTGGTACAACAGCGGCGGCGATGCCGTGCAGGATGCGCGGTTTTTTCCCATAACCACCGCGAATCATGAGCTCCTGCCGATGCAGATCGTAGTGAGCGGGCCCGATTCCGACTGGCATTCCCTGAAAAAACTGTACCTCCACCTGATCAGCAATGCCAACGAGCGGGTTTACATCCAGAGTCCCTATTTTATTCCCGATCAGTCCCTGATAAATGCCCTGGAGACTGCGGCTTTGAGCGGGGTGGAGGTAAATCTCATGATGACCGGAGTTCCCGACAAACGTATTCCCTTCTGGGTTGCATACACGTACTTCGAGTCCCTGCTGAACGCGGGGGTGCGAATATACCAGTACACAGCGGGGTTCCTGCACGCCAAAGTGCTTGTCGTGGACGACTCCATTGCCACCGTTGGAAGCTGCAATATGGATATTCGGAGCTTTGTGCTCGATTATGAGGTAAATGCCTTCTTTTATAACCCGGAAATCGTCCAGGAGCTTATTGCACAATTTAACCGTGATATTGCAGAATGCAGACAGATCACCTACAGTGATGTGCATGAGCTGCAGCTGTGGAAACAGCTGAGGAACTCCATCTTTCGAATGATTGCGCCCGTTCTGTAGCCCTGTAGAATAAGATCCTTAGGGAGAGTGTACGTAGTGTTTAAAAGCTTTTACAACCTGTTGCTGCGCGGTATCGGAGCCGTTCTTCTGGTCCTTTGCGGACCGTTTTTATGGGCGGCGGACAGTGATATACAACCGAATTACCTGCTCAGCCATATCGTCCGAGCGGACAACGGCCGGATGTACGCCCTCACCGAGCGGAGCGGGGCTCTCGTTTCCCTCGATCGGGGGAAAAGCTGGCGTTCCATCAATACCGGCCTGCCGTTGAAGCAGGTGTGGCCCTTTGACGGAGAAGACTACCGGGGATTTACCTCCCTGACGGTGGACGTCAACAATCCGATGCGCGTTGCGGCAACCACCAGCACCTCCCTCTACGTGAGCCGGGACGGAGGAGAGCGCTGGGAAGAGATCGATCTGCGATATCCGGTAAAATCGTCCAACTATCTCACCGCCGTGAGTTTCGATCCATCCTATCCCCGCAGGATCTTTCTCGGTTCCTCATTCAACGGCCTTTTCGCGAGCGAGGACTTCGGACAGAGCTGGGAGAAGATATCCGATCATCTCGACGCGCTCTACCGCGGGGCGGGATTTTATGAGGAGATTACCGATCTCGCCATGGTCCCCGGGATCGAGAACGAGCTCTTCATTGCAGTCTCCTTCGATAATCTCATCTACCGGTACAACACGGTCAGGAAGGTCCTGATCGAGATAGCACTCCCTGAGAGCGCCGGTACGCTGACCTCGATCAACAGTTACAGCGGAGGATACACTGATGCTCCGGCGCTGGAGGTGCACTTCGAACGGGAACGGTATATCTACGATTTGGAAGCGGAGGCATGGAGGTCGATGCCTTCGCTCCTGAAGAGAGGTATCGAGGCCGCGAAGTTGCAGGACGATGTGAACACTGCCGTGTACGACAATATCCGGGGCATCTACCTGAATGCGTACAACGCCCGCGGGGAGCGGCTTAGGGAACATCTTGAATTCCTGCGGTCCCACGGTTTCAACGCCGTCGTAGTGGATATGAAGGATGACTGGGGCCGGCTCACTTACGATTCCGAACTGGCGCTGCCGGCCGAAATCGATGCGGTCCACCCGGTCTTCGATCTCGAAGAGTTGATCAGCGAAGCCCATGCGGCGGGGATCTACGTGGTCGGAAGACTGGTGGTCTTCAAGGACAAACGGCTCTACCAGATGAACGGCAATGAGTACGCAATCCGGAACAGTTCGACCGGGGGGCCATGGGGCCACAAGCTGCCTGAAGAGCGTGAGGAGAACGGTGAGACCAGGACGGTGTACGTGCAGAGAGAATACTGGACGGACCCCTTCTCGGAATTCGTCTGGGATTACAATATCCGGATCGCCCGTGAACTCGAACAGCGAGGTCTGGACGAGGTACAGTTCGACTACATCCGCTTCCCCTCCGACGGAGATCTACGTCCGGCCCTCTACCGGTACCGCAAAGCCGGCATGGAAAAGACCGAGGCTATCGAGTCATTTATTAAAAAAGCCAGATCACAGCTGAATCTGCCGATATCCACCGACCTCTACGGCTTCAACTCGTGGTACCGCATGGGGAACTGGATCGGACAGGATATCGCCATGCTCTCCCGTTACGTGGACGTGATCTGTCCCATGTACTATCCTTCACATTTCCCGCATGATTTCCTGGGAGGCGACGACTATATCGACCGCGCCTTCGAACTGTATAAAAAGGGTACGGAGAGGGCGCGGCACATTGCCGGCCCCGGGAGCCACATACGTCCCTATGTACAGGCCTTCCTGATCGGAAGGGAGCTTTCGATGGAGGAAGAGGAGTACGAGCGTTATCTCAACCGTCAGCTGGAGGGGATCCGCGATGCGGGGGGCTGCGGATACACCCTCTGGAACAATTCGAACAAGTACTACATGGTGAACGGACGTGTACTGAAGCTGAATTCCGAGGTGCTGGAATCGTGCACCGGATCCCCTGACAGTAAGCAGGAGCTTTAGGAGTCGAGCGGAATGGAACTTTTTAACGATGTCTGGTTTGTAGAGAAGATTATTAGACCCTTTCTCGACATAGCGATTCTCTCGTTCCTCTTCTATCAGATCTACAAACTGATCGCCCAGACCCGGGCCGTTCAGCTGTTCAAGGGGGCTCTCTTTCTGCTGTTAATCTATGCGGTGGCCTTCTTTTTCCATCTGGACACCCTTCTGTGGATAATCAACAGTCTGGCCACCGTTCTGGTCATTGTTATCGCGATTGTATTTCAGCCAGAACTGAGGGCGATGTTTACCAGGATCGGACGCGGTGAGCTGTTCCGGTTCTCATCCCGGGCCAATGCCGAGCATATCGAGACGGTCATCAACGCTCTCGAAGTACTTGCGGGACGGAAACGAGGGGCCCTCATAGTTTTCCCACGCCAGGTGGGGCTGAAGAATCTGATAGACAACGGAACGAGGCTCAACGCCGATCTCTCCTCCAGTCTCCTGATTACGATATTCGGGTATGACACGCCGCTGCACGACGGTGCGGTGGTCGTGCAGTCAGGCAAACTGATTTCGGCAGGCTGTTTTCTGCCCCTCAGCGAACAGGTCGACATACGGAGGAGCTTCGGTACCAGGCACAGGGCCGCCCTCGGTATGGCCGAGGAGACCGATGCGGTGATCCTGGTCCTGTCAGAGGAGAGCGGCGCCCTGAGTCTGGCCTATGACGCGAATTTGTACTACGATCTGTCATCCAGGGAGGTGGGCCGTACTCTGCGGAACCTCCTGGGAGTGAGCGGAGAATCCGCGGAAGAGAGTGAGGATATTTCAGTTGCATCTTAACAAGATAGTCCAGAGACTGATTCGGAACTGGCCGGTAAAAATTATCTCGGTGGCAGCGGCGGTGCTGCTGTTTCTCTTTAACCAGATGGCGACCCTTGAAGAACGCTTTCTCAGCGTGCCGTTGCATATGGAGATGGCCGAGCAGTTTATTCCCGCCGAGACCTACCCGAAAACTGTCAGGGTCACTCTGCGAGGGCAGAGTGAAGAGGTCAACCTGGTCCTTGAAGATGACATCGAGGTGTACGCCGACTTCAGCGACTATACCCAGGAGGGCACCTACACCGTTCCGGTCAGGATCCTGAAGGAAGGCAGTCTGGCCCATATTGATCCCCTCGAACTCCAGGTGGAGCCGAAACAGCTTACTCTGAAGATCGAGAAGAAGATCTCAAAGAGCGTACGGGTTGAACCTTCCCTCGTTGGTTATCCGGCCAAGGGGTATGAATTGAAACAGTACTTCCTCACGCCTTCGAGCGTCCAGATCGAAGGACTGGAAAGTACCATCAAGGACCTCGAAACGGTGGAGACCGAATCGATCGACCTATCGGGACGGAGGGAGGATTTTACCCTCCGCTTGCGCCTGAAGAAGCCGAATGAGTTCAGCGCCTTCCCCGGCGGGAACACGGTCGAGTTCTTCGGCATCATTCAGGAAAACACCATCCTGAAGACGATCGAGAACGTCGACCTCATCGCTCTCGACCTGGCAAGCGATCTGAAGGTGAGCGGACTCCCGCAGGATGCCCTGATCATGGTTCAGGGCACACAGCTCCTGCTGGAGAAGCTGAACAAGGAGGAATACATCCTCACCATAGACTGTTCCGAGATCAGTGAACCGGGTGTCTACAAGCTCCCGGTCACTCCGGAAGTGCCGAGGGACGTTCTCGTGCTGAAGTACAACCCGACGAATGTCGAGATACGGGTGACCGAACTGGATGAGCGGGAAGGAGATTCCCGGGCGGGGACCGACGGAGCACCCGGCGGCGCGGAAGCAGGTAGAGCCGCCGGTGAGGAGAGAAGCGGGGAGCGGGACGAATGATACTGGGACTCGGAATAGATATCGTCAGCGTGGAGCGGATGCGCCACTGGTGGAACAATCCGAAGCTGCTGCGACGGTTTTTCCATGAAGATGAACTGAAGAATCTCAGTCGTCGTCAGAGCGGAGCGGTCCTTTCTCTGGCCGCGAGGTTCGCCGCCAAAGAGGCCTTCGGCAAGGCCCTGGGTACAGGAATGCGGCGCCTGGTGCTCAAGGATATTCAGGTGGTCAATTCATACAACGGCAAGCCGAGTATCAGACTGCACGGAACTGCCTCGAAGGCCCTGCGCGACCGCCACGGAACAGCAGTACACCTGTCGCTCACCCATGAAAAGGAATCAGCGGTAGCCATTGTAATTATAGAGGGGGAATAGATGCAGGGAAAAGCCGGCGATTCGATTACTTTTTTTTCCAAGGAGAACATGGCCTGTCCGGTTTGCGGCCGGGAATTCCAGCGGGAGGACCTCCGTACCGGTCGGGGACGGATGATCGCGGGTTCGCTCACGGACGAACTCAGGAGATTGTACGAACCGACTGAGAAGTTCGGTGAAGTGTATCCCCCCGTCTATTCGATTATCGTCTGTCCAGAATGCCTGTACGCGGCATTTCCCCAGGACTTCGGCACCATCTCGGGACCGGTAATCGGACGCCTGAAGGACGACACGGAGAGACGCAGGCAGAGCCTCGATGATGTGTTTCCGGAACTGAACTTCGAGGTGCCCCGCACCCTGAAGAGTGGAATCGCCTCCTACCATTATGCCATTCAGAGCATGCAGCACTTCCCCCGTGAATACACCCCGTCGGTGAAGAGCGGCATCTCGGCGCTCCGGGCCGCGTGGCTTTGCAACGACCTCCATAGAAAATATCCAGGAGAGAATTTCGACTATCTCGCCCGGATCTACTATCACAAAGCCTGGTTTTTCTACACGGAAGCGCTGAAGAGGGAGGAGGACGGTACGGAGCGGATTGCCGAAGTAAAACATCTGGGACCCGATACCGATCAGAATTACGGCTACGACGGAGTGCTGTACATCGCAGCCTGGCTTGAATTCCATCACGGACCCCGTGAAGACGAACAGGTAAGGGCTGCCTCTCTCGAGCGCGCGAAGACCATGGTCGGAAGGCTCTTCGGTCTCGGAAAGGCCTCCAAGGAGAAGCCGAGTACGCTCCTCGAACGGGCCAGGGAGCTCTACTCTGAGATCAATGTCGAACTGAAGGGCCCCGCCTGACATGGGTATGCGTATCAAACTCCTCCTTGCCTACGATGGGACGCGTTACTGCGGATGGCAGCGGCAGCCCGATCAGGCGACGGTGCAGGAGACTGTTGAAGCTGCGGTAGCGAAGCTCGTCGGGATAGAGACGCCGGTCATCGCTTCGGGGAGGACGGATTCGGGCGTTCATGCGCGCGGCCAGGTGTGTCATTTCGATGTCGAACAGGGG
>JBNGED010000080.1:0-8257 GCA_049975605.1 Sediminispirochaetaceae bacterium
GAGAATGACCCCAGAGAGACGGGTTTGTCTTTTCTAAATGGTGGAGGTGGCGGGAGTCGAACCCGCGTCCTAACGGGCACCCCGAAGGCGTCTACAGGTTTAGTTCCGGCTTGTTGGTTTCGGAGGAAGGGCGGTGCCGGAACGGACCAGCTTCCTCCTGAGTCCGACTGTGTGTCCCCGTGTCCGCGCCGGACGGCGGAACGGGCAAGTCCCGGTTTCTTTCAGGCGTCTACTCCCTCGGAACAGCGTGAGCAGGGCCCGAGGCTGCTAATTACGCAGCCAGTGCAAAGTCTGCATTATTGTCTGCAGTTATATTGGCGCCCCTTTTTAGGAGTTGTGACAGCTCCACCTGCAACCAGCGGCTGTGCGATCCGTCAGTCGAATCCGGTACACCCCCTGTCTGTGTAAAAAATAACATGTACGGGAGTTAAAATCAACTGCCGTGAAGGGCTCCTTTTCTTTCCCCATCTGCTGATATCCCTACCGGAGGCGGTCGCGCATTTCACGTTCCGCGTCACGATTCAGATCGCGGTTCTTGATTGCGTCCCGCTTGTCATGCATCTTTTTCCCCTTGCAGATACCTATTTCGACCTTGACGATTCCTTTTTTGAGATACACCTTGAGCGGAACGAGGGTGTAGCCCCGTTCATCGATCTTCCGCTGCAGCCGTTTTATCTCACGCTTGTGTACCAGCAGGCGCCTGTCGCGGTCGGGGTCGTGGTTGAAGATGTTGCCGAACTCGTATGGAGAGACGTGAAAACTGCAGAGAATGAGCTCATTGTCGATTACCCGGGCGTATGAATCGCCGAACGAGAATTTACCGATCCGTATTGACTTCACCTCGGTGCCCTTCAGCTCGATTCCGCATTCGAACTTCTCTTCCACCGTGTAGTTGAACCTGGCCTTGCGGTTGTCCGCGAGGACTTTGATACCGCCTTCGTCTTCAGTCTTTGCCATACCGATTCTTTACTCCGCGGCCGGAGCCAGGACGACCCTGAATCCTACGAATTCGGAACACCATGCCGGGGGCTGTGAAGCACGCAGCCACACAGGCACTTCATCACGGCTCTGGATCCAGCTGCCGCCGCGGACCGCCTTCTCCATGCCGTCGAATACGGGCCTGCTCAAGCCGTACCGACCATCGACGGTATCGGAGGGGAAGTACCAGTTGTCGCTCCATTCCCAGACATTTCCGATGAGATCGGTGAACCCGGCTTTGCCGGCTCGGAGATAACTCGCCGACTCAGGTCCTCCGGCTCCCGTACTCCGGTCGACGGTTTTCGCTTCTCCGTTCACCCGGGCGGCGTATTCCCATTCGGCTTCAGTCGGAAGCCTCACAATGTATCTGTCCTTCAGAGATTCCGGAAGCTTTGACTGCAGCCACTTGCAGTAAGCTCCGGCCGCATACCACGATACATTGGTGACAGGAAGACCGGGATTCGAGCTATCTTCCTCTAAAAAAGCCAGATATCCCTCGTCCACGAGCTCCTGTTCGGCCAGAAGGTCCGAATTCTCAGCACTCCATTTTGATTCTTCAACAGTAAATGCGAGAAACTGTGAGCGGCTTATCTCGGATACACTCAGATAATACGGACCGATCTCTTCCAGATGAGGAAAAGCATTCAGCTGATCGATGTCTATACTTTCCGGCTCCAGCGCAATATCACGGTTCCCCACCGGAACTGTCCGCGGAGGATCCAGGCGGAGAAAGGAGACTCCTTCAACACGGAGTGAATCTCCCTGTACAATGTCGCGGGAATACGTATCGTCGAAGGGAAGCCCGTCGATCCGGTTCCTCAGAATATCGAAGATCAGGCCCTGTTCCGGGCTCATGGTACCTTCTTCCTGGAATTCTGTTGAATGCAGCAGTGAATAGAGTTCTATCAGCTCGGCATCCGCTTCTCCGGCGAAGGGCATATCGTTCAGAAGAGAAGCGAAGTCCGCGTCCCCGGAAGCAGCAGTCGAAACTGCAAGCCGGTAGGCATTCTGGATATCAGTAAAAATTTCGGGAGAGTTCATATTGTTTGTCAGCATGTACATAAAATCATACAATTCTTCGCTGCCTGCTTCTCCAGTCCCCTGAATAAACTCCTCGACGGCTGAACTGCTTCTCCGTGGATAGGTGTAACTTTCGTAGAATGAGCCTACAAGGGCCCAGCCGGCTACCTGCCGGAAATTCCAGTTCAGAAAGCCCGATCGGTCCTCGATTGCAAGGGATGATTCGTAGTTCATTTTTCTGGGAAAAAGCAGTGTGGCGAATATGCGGCCGGGTGTCCGGACTGTTTCGTTCTTCGCCGCAAAATACGGCTTTTCGATCCGCACCTCATGGCTTCCTTTCGGGATAAAAGCATCAAAAGGGGTGGAACCTATATAGCGTTCGTCGACGAAGACGGCGGCCCCCGACGGCGCGGTTTGAAAGCTGACGCGCGCACCGTTGCTCCGTATTCCAGGCAGTATCAGGATGAGAAACAGCAGCAACAAAAGCGCTATGGCATATGCAATAGTGAGATACTGGCCGGGCTGCATACCCATGAAGGGCTTCAGCCTGACAGGTTCGACCTCACCGATTTCAATGCTCTTTTTTTTCTTTTTCATGCTGAAAAATGTACAGGGAAGGACTTAACTTGTCAATGTGACGTATCTGTGGTACATATTGTGTTGTCGACGAGGTGAATGCATGGAAAAGTGGTACGGCGCCGTACAGAGAATAACGGAATCCTATCTTACCCGCAGGAAGAGAAAGCGGGAACTCTTGAGAGCAAAGCAGAAGGCCAAGAACCCGATTGTTGACTGGATAGAGGCCTTCCTCTGGGCGGCGATAGTGGTCCTGATAATTAATCAGTACGCGGCCCAGGCCTATCAGATCCCGTCGGGATCGATGAAAAACACCCTCCAGATTACGGACCGGATATTCGTCAATAAAATGATCTACGGACCCGAACTGGTGCCCGGTGCAGTCAAGCTGCCCGGTTTTACCGAGCCGGAACGTGATGAGATCATTATTTTCGAGAGTCCCACCTATATCTCCAAAGGACCGCTGTTCGACACGCTGCAGAGGCTGATCTACATGCTGACGCTATCTCTGGTTGATATCGACAAGGATGAGAACGGGAACCCGCGGCCGCATTTTCTTATCAAGCGCGCAGTGGGAATGGAGCGTGACAGAATCCGCTTCGTACGGGGTGAAGTGGAGATCATCCCTCCCGGCTTCGAGACATGGATAAGTGAAGCCGGGTTCCGGCAGATGGCCGGACTGGAGGACAGGACCCGCAGAATCATCGAGCCGGATACATACCCGTCGATCAGGGCATCGGCGTGGAGCGACGCTTACCTGTCCATGAATGTGAATCCTCCGGAAGAGCTGCTGGCAGAGGGCAGCAGGATGCCTTCCGTGACCGATATGTTCGAATGGATGAAATACCGTACTGAAATGCTCTACCGACTCAATCCGCAGGACAGGCGGGTGGGCGGTCTGTGGAGAAAATTCGATACCGGATGGTATATAGGCCAGGGATATATCCTTCCCCTCGGAGACAACCGGGACAACAGCCGCGACGGACGCTACTTCGGCCCGGTATCACTCAAGAAGGTCCTCGGAAGAGCGATGTTTATTTACTGGCCTTTCGGCCGTATGGGAGCCATTCACTGAATGCGGGGATTTTAGATGTCGAAGAGATCGAAAGCACTGCGGTATTACCGCAGCTACAAACCCCGGAGCCCCCTCAGGAAACTGTTTCTGTTCCTGCTTCGTCTGATCGCAGTGGTCTTTGTTCTCTATCAGATCGTCAATATCTTCTTCATTCAGGTCTACACCCATAAGAACCAGAAGGGTGAGACCGAACGGTACATTGCCAGCCCCCTGATATACGGTCCGGAATTGCCGCTGTTCAACTACAGGTTCCCCGCGCTCAGGGCTCCGGGACGCGGGGATCTGGTGACGGCGGAATACAATCCCGACAGCAGTTCCTCATGGTACGCCGATATACTGAATTCGGTCTCCCGGTTTTTCACATTCAATCGTCTGTCCCTCTTCGATGACCGTAATCCGTACTACGGTTCACGGTATCAGCTGTTTCGTGTCGTCGGCGTGCCCGGAGACACGGTGAAGCTGAATAATTTCCGGGTCAAGATACAACCATCCGACCGGAATTACTTCATCGACGAATTCGAAGCAATCCGGAATGAATACGAGATACAGATTCCCGAGCAAAGCGATTCCGTATCGGCGGAACTCCCTTTTTCGGGGAACCAGCCTGAAATCATTCTGCAGGAAGGCGAGTATCTGCTGGTTCCCGACAACCGTACCGGTCTGGGAGCATCGGTCCACTGGAAATCAACCGGGTTCTCCCGAATCAAAGCCCGGGTGATGCTCACCTTCTGGCCTGCATTCACACTGCTCTGATCAGTAACCCAATGAAACGATTGCTTTCCGAAATGCAGTTTCTTCCCGCTCTCTATATTCACATACCTTTCTGCAGATCTAAATGCGGTTACTGCGATTTCTATTCACTGGCGGGGCAGGAACCTGAAGTAAAGCGTAAGATCCTGCAGCGCACCTTCGAACAGATCGATTTCTTCCTCGAACAGATTTGTCCCGATACAGTCGGGACAGTTTACATCGGCGGCGGCACCCCGAACAGCCTCGAGCCTGAAACCTTCACGGACCTTCTGGAACGTACCGCCGCCCTGTGCGGTAGAACAGCGGTTACCGAGTGGACAGTCGAACTGAATCCCGAATGCATTACCTCAGCTCAGCTCTCGGAACTCCGGGAGGCCGGTGTTTCACGGATCAGTGTCGGGGCCCAGAGCTTCAGCGGACCGCTTCTCCGCTTCATTGGCAGAAACGCCTCGGCCGATGAGACCCTCAGCGCCATTGAACTTGTCAGTGACACCTGGAAGGGAAGCTGGAACATAGATCTGATCACGGCGGTTCCCGGACAGACGGATGAATCCGCCCTCGAAGATCTGAGAAGGGCCGTGGCCTTCGGGCCTGATCATATCTCCTTCTACGGTTTGACGGTCGAACCGGGCACCCCTCTTGCGGAACGGGAAGAATCAGGCGGTTTTATTCGGAAAAGCGATGAAGAATCCGCTGCGGCGCTGAAACGCGGATGGGATATGCTCAGGGCGGCCGGCTACTCGCACTACGAGGTGTCGAACTTTGCCAGACCGGGGTGTTTCAGTCGTCACAATCTTCACTATTGGAGGATGCATCCCTACCTCGGAGCGGGACCAGGCGCGGTGTCGACCCTGCCGGCCGCCCATGGGAATCTGCCGCTGCGCCTGTCGGTCAGCAGGAACTTCGAGGAATTTCTGAATAGAAGTTTTTTTCCGGGAACAGGTCCCGGGACTTTGAATCGCGTCTCAGACACTACCCGAAAAGCCCTCGAGGCGGAGATACTGAGCGAAAGCGAATTCCTCCTCGAGTATCTGATGATGGGCCTGAGAACGATACCGGGCATTGAGCTGAAGGAATTCCGCCGTATCTTCGGTACCGATATACGGAATGTAATCCCCCTTACAATAGAAAAAGCCCTCGGGGAAGATCTCCTCACCATAGATACAGCTGAAGGAGGGGAAGGCTCCGAGTATCTGAGCCCGACGGAGACCGGTATGCTCCTCCTCGACTCCATCCTTTTACAGGCAGCAGTTGAAGCCGAGAAGTGCTCTGTCGAACTGAAATGGCCGCCCCATGAGACACTTCTGAAATATCGTCAATCTTGACTGAGAAATAACATTATGATACGTTTTTCATTATATTTCGAAAGAAGGAGAACCCATGTCCGGCCACAATAAATGGTCTTCAATTAAACATAAAAAGGGCGCTCAGGACGCCAAACGCGGTAAGATATTCACCAAGATCATCAAGGAGATCACCGTTGCCGCCCGGAACGGCGGGGGAGATCCCGACACCAACCCTTCCCTGAGAAACGCCGTCACCAAGGCGAAGAACGAAAACATGCCCAAAGACAATATCGAGCGGGCGATCAAGAAGGGTACGGGCGAACTCGAAGGTGTCGACTACCTCGAACTCACCTATGAAGGATACGGTCCCGGCGGAGTTGCCATACTGATCGAAGCCCTGACGGACAATAAAAACAGGACCGCCGCGGATATACGTTCAATCTTCACAAAACGGGGCGGTAACCTGGGTGAGAACGGCTGCGTTTCCTATCTTTTCCAGCGCAAAGGCATCATTTCCTTTGATGCGGAATCATTCTCCGAGGACGATATCTTCGAAGCGGCACTGGAAGCCGGTGCGGAAGATGTAACCAGTAGCGGTGATGAGATCGAAGTTCTGACCAATCCGGATGATTTTTCCACCGTGTCAGACGCACTGAATGCTGCCGGCTTCACACCGGTGAGGGCCGAGATATCCATGGTCCCCGATGCAACGGTGAGCCTCGATACGGAAACAACCATCAAAGCCTTGAAGCTGATCGAAATGATCGACGACCACGACGATATACAGTCCGTCTCCACCAATCTGGACATCCCCGACGACTTCGACCCCGACGCGATTGAATGATCCGCGTTGCAGGGATTGATCCAGGATTAGCACACACCGGCTGGGGAGTGATCGAAGGAAGCGCAAACAGGATCTCCCATATAGCTCACGGAACCATCAATACGGACCCTGAGGAAGATCCCGCCCTGCGGCTTCTGAAGATTTACGAAGCTTTGAGGGAAGTGCTCTCCATTCATTCTCCGCGGCTGGTGGGTATAGAAACACTGTACTTCGCGCGGAACAGGCGCAGCGCTCTTCCCGTGGCGGAAGCGCGGGGGACAATCCTGTTAGCTGCTGCACAGAGCGGCGCTCAGTGCCTTTCATACACGCCCCTCGAGATAAAACAGGCCCTGACCGGCAGCGGACGGGCGGAAAAACAGCAGGTACAGGAGATGGTGCGGGTCATGCTCGGTTTGAAGGAAATCCCCAACCCTGACCACGCAGCAGACGCACTGGCAGCCGCGATATGCGCATATCACATGTATCAGTTCTCGAATGCCATCGGGGGAGGTGCAGGATGATACACAGTATCTACGGCAGGATAACCGGTCAGCTCGGCAACACACTCTACATCGAGAATAACGGAATCGAGTGGGCTTTGGAAGTGAGCCAGCACACGATGCAGGAGATAGCGGCACATACCGGACAGGTCCGGGTCTTCACCTACCTCCATCACCGGCAGGATACCATGCTCATGTATGGATTCTCGACTATCGAGGAACGCGATATTTTTTTTGAATTGATAAAAATATCCGGCATAGGTCCGAAACAGGCCCTGCGCATACTCTCCGGCCTCTCTCCGGACCAGTTCGTGCAGGCAATCGACCAGGAACAGTTGGATTTTCTCTCCCATGTTCCAGGGGTAGGGAAAAAAACAGCCGGCAAGATCATACTGGCCCTGCGGGGCACTCTCCTCACCGCCAGACAGCAGGAGGAGAGTGAACGATACCCCGAACTGGTCAACGCTCTGAGCGACATGGGATTCGACCGGCGCCAGGCCCGGAAGGCCCTGCAGGAGGTTGCCAAACAGCTGGAATCTGATACACTACCGGTACACGAGCATGAGCATGAATTGTTCCGCCGGGCAATAATTTACCTGAGTTCAAACAGCTGAAGAAGAGATGGAAAGCAGACAGTACCTGTCAGGTGCATACAGTCAGGAAGAAGACTCGAACGAACAGTACGTGAGACCGCGCTGCCTCCGTGATTTCCAGGGGCAGACGGCCGTGAAGGAGAACCTCGCCGTCTTCATCAAGGCCGCCCGGGAGAGACGGGAGAGCCTTGACCATGTGTTTTTGAGCGGTCCTCCGGGCCTGGGGAAGACCACCCTGGCCGGCATCATGGCCAATGAGATGGGGGTGGATTTCAAGGTCACCTCCGCTCCGGCCCTCGAGAAGCCCAAAGATCTTGCGGGTATTCTCACTACCATGACGGAGAAATCGGTCTTTTTCATCGATGAGATCCACCGGTTGAAGGCCAACATGGAGGAGATGCTCTACATCGCCATGGAAGACTACGAGATCGACTGGGTGGTGGGACAGGGGCCTTCCGCACGCACCATGCGGATACCGATTCCGGAGTTCACCCTCATCGGAGCGACAACCAAGGCGGGTCAGGTCGCCGGACCGCTTTACAGCCGTTTCGGAATTTCCGTCCGGCTCGATTTCTATACCGCAGAGGACATCACGAGGATTATCCGGCGGACCGCTTCGATTCTGGACATCGAAATCAACGAGGACGCTGTAGATC
>JBNGED010000081.1:0-8168 GCA_049975605.1 Sediminispirochaetaceae bacterium
CACTCTACATTGTTGATGATAAGATCGCCGATGTCGGTACATACGACTACATCACCTCCACGTATACGGCGGATTCGGTTATCGGATCGCAGGACCACATCGTAATTCCCGCCTTCGTAAATGCCCACAGCCATGGGAAGGGACTCACCGATTTCCAGCGGGGCCAGGTTGACGACACCCTCGAGACATGGAAATTCTACAGCTATCCCCTCGTCAACAGGGAGTATGACAGCCGATGGGCGGCGGTAAAATACCTGGAGGCGGGTATCACCACCGCGATGCACAATCACGCCCTCTCTTCACCGGAACTCCACGACAGCGAATACGAGCAGATCATCGAAGTCTACCGCGAGTCCGGGATGAAGGTCGCCTTCGCCCCTACATTGACCAACCGGAACTGGTTCGTCTACGGCGACAATGAAGCCTTCGTTGCATCCCTGCCGGAGGAACAGCAGCTGCAGTGCCGCCGGATCATGGACAGGGGGAAAATTTTCGGAGCGAGGGAGTATCTCCAGGCGGTGGACCGCCTGTATAAAAAGTACGGAGACGACGAGCGGGTCCACATCATGCACGGACCGCTTTCTCCGCAGTGGGTGGACGACGACACCCTCAAGGCGATCGCCGAGGATGCATCACGTAAGGATATTCACACTCATATTCATGTCCAGCAGACGAAGCTCCAGAAACTCTACGGGTACAAGGCCTACGGTAAATCGCTGCTGGCCCACCTCGACGACCTCGGCTTCCTCGGACCGAAGACCACTATCGGTCACGCCGTCTGGATATCCGCCGACGATATTAAGCTCCTCGCCGACAGAGGCGCCACTACGACGCATCACGCGACCTGCAACTTCCGGGTCCGCAACGGTATTTCTCCGGTGTACCATCTTCTTCAGGCCGGAGTACACGTCGGTGTCGGCCTGGATGACAAGGAATTCGGGGACAGCAAGGATTTCATCGAGGAGATGCGCCTGATCTCGAAGCTGCACCGTCTGCCCGCGCATCAGCTCGATTCGCCGCATCTTCTTCCCCGGGATGTATTCACCATGGGAACACTCTACGGAGCGGAGACCCTCGGCTGGGAGAAAGAGGTCGGTTCCCTCGAGAAGGGAAAACAGGCCGATATAGTCCTCCTGGACGCCCGCAGGATGACCGAGCCTTTCATGAATACCATGCGGTCGCCGGTGGAAATTATCCTCTACCGGGCTTCCAGCAGCGACATAGATACGGTTCTGTCGAACGGTGAAGTGGTGGTGCGGAACGGCCGTGTGACCCAACTGGACCGCGAAGAGATTGCCGCCAGACTCAGGGAGTCCCTGCCGGAAGGGTATACGGAGGAGTTCGAGAAGCGGAATGCTCCGCTTCGGAGACTTCGCCCCTATATTGAAGAGTGGTTTTCCACATGGTACGGCGAGATGGAATCATTCGAAGGGGAACCATTTTACCATCTCAATAATATTCAGTAAGTTATAGACAGAAAGTACACACACGAAGGAGGATACAGGAAATGAGCGATACCTATGATGTGGTTGTGAAAAACGGATTCGTTATATATCCGGACAAGACTATCCGGGCCGATATCGGCATCAAGGGGGGTACCATCTCAAAGATAGATACTCCCGATACACTGAAAGGGAGCAAGGTCATCGACGCAGACGGCATGTACGTTCTGCCCGGTCTGATCGATCCCCACACCCACCCGGTGTATCTCGACAATATGAAGGACCTCAGTAAAACCGGGCTGTGGGGCGGAGTGACCACTGTCATTCACTATGCCTATGCCAAGCCGGGTCAGAGCCAGCTGCAGATTATAAAGGACTGGAAAGCCGAGGGAGAATCCACTGCGTATGCCGATTTCGCCCTCCACGGCGGTCTCTTCGAGACCATCAAGCAGGCGGATGAGATTCCGGCGTGCTTCAAGGAGGGGGTGACCTCCTACAAGATGTTCATGTCCTATGCCAAGCTCGGATGGATGACCGACGACTACGCCCTGACCAAGGCCATGGACTTCATCGGACGCGAAGGCGGAATGGCGGCCCTGCACGCCGAAAACGGCCTGGCAATCGACTATATCCAGGACAAACTGCTGGCTGAGAAGGCCGACATCACCGAACGCTTCCTCGAGACCATCCCGGCCATTGCCGAGGCGGAGGCTATTTTCAGGGCAACCTACCTCGGACGCCTGATGCATTGTCCGGTCTACATTCCGCACATCTCATCGGAAGAGGCGATGAAGGTCGTACGCTACCTGAAGAGCCAGAATTACCCGATCATCGCAGAGACCTGTCCGCAGTACCTGGCCCAGACCTGGGATGAGCTGAAAAAGCTCGGACCCCTCGGCAAGGTCGGCCCCGCCATCAAGCACAAGAGTGACCAGGTCTATCTCTGGGACTCGATCCAGAACGGGATCATCGACACCATCGGAAGCGATCACGCTCCCAAACCGAAGAAGGTCGACGATGACTTCTTCAAAGCTCCCTACGGTACGCCGGAGATCGAAACCCTGCTGGTGAATGTATGGGACGAAGGCGTGAACCGCGGGCGGATCACCCCGAACGATGTAGCCCGGATAACTTCCGAGAACACAGCGAAGATCATGGGCCTCTACCCCCGCAAGGGACGGCTCGATGTGGGGTCCGACGCGGACGTCGTGATCTTCGATCCCAAGAAAGAGTGGACCATCAGCGGAGACAATCAGCACACCAATGCCGAATACTCCATATTCGCCGGTCATAAAGTGATGGGCAGGGTCTCTTCAGTGCTGAGCCGCGGCAGAGTCGTCATCGAGAACGAAGAGTTCAAGGGTGAAGCCGGACAAGGGACTTTCCTGCCGACGAACACCGGCCAGTGGTTCAAGGAAAACTATACTTTCTAAACCGGCCGATTACAGCTATAATACGAACGGGAATGCGGGGAAAGTGAATGCTTTCCCCCATTTTTTTCATTGATCATAGATCGAACCGGAGGTAGTCAGGGTGCGTAAGAGTGATCTGCCTTATCCGCGTATCGCCGAAGCCGAAGTGGCGGATGTCCGGCAGGTAAACCAGCAGTACATCGATATTCTCCTGAAGCAGGAATCTGTCGCCCGCAATGCCATACCGGGACAATTCGTCATGGTACGTTCCTGGCCGGATGGTGACCCTATTCTGCTGCGGCCCTTCGATATCGTACACACCGATCCTGACGCCGGTACCTTCCGGATAGTCATCAAGGTCAGCGGGAAGGGGACCGTACTTCTTTCATCTCTGAAAAAAGGAGACGAGATCACCGTCACCGGCCCCCTCGGCAGGGGTATCCTCTCCCTCGACGCGAAGCGGATAGGACTGCTGGTCCGCGGGGTAGGAGCTGCCGCGGTGGTTTTTACCGCCGAATGGGCACGGTCACTTGGGATCGAGGTGATCACCTTCCTCTCCGCATCCACCGGGGGACGGCTGGTCTGCAGGGACTATCTCGAGGCTGCCTCGGACCGTCTCTTCATCGCTACCGATGATGGAACAGCCGGGCATCACGGGGACGCCCGGGACCTGCTGGACCGCTATCTGCAGGGACCCGCACAGCAGGAATACCCCATCGAAGCCCTGTTCACCTGCGGTTCCCGGCGCTTCGCCCGGACCGTACAGGAGCTGAGCCGGAATGGCGCCGTACAGGGATACATCTTCCTGGAAGAGTACATGGCCTGCGGAATGGGCGACTGTCACGGATGCGCGGTGCAGAGGGCCGACGGGAACGGGTACCTGCTCGTCTGTCAGGACGGCCCGATCTTCGATGCGCGGGAGGTGCGTCTTGACTGATCATGAAGGGCGAAGCGCCGGAGTGTCCCGGAGTACTCCCAACCCCCGTCTACAGGTCCATATTGCGGGGATCACCCTGCCGAATCCGGTCATGCCCGCCTCGGGAACCTTCGAGTACGGCGATATCCACAGGGATATCATGGACCCCGGCCGGCTGGGAGCAATCGTCAACAAGACGATTTTCCTCGAGGAACGTCCGGGCAATCCCCCTCCGCGTCTTGCGGAGACCCCCTGCGGGATGCTCAACGCCATCGGCATTCCGTCGAAGGGGACCGATGAATTCATTGCCCGCATACTCCCCGGGCTCGCACAGTACGGCGTACCGCTCATCATCAGCATCGCCGGCAACAGCGTGGAGGAGTTCCGCGAAGTCGCCCGCAGGATCGAGGAGACCGGCAGAGCCGATATGCTCGAAGTCAATCTCTCCTGTCCGAACCTCTCCAGGGGCATAGAGTGGGCCCAGGATGAAAAACAGCTCGTCCAGGTCCTCACTGCAGTCCGGAAGGAGGTGAAGCTCCCCCTGGTTGCCAAACTCTCGCCGGCCGTGGCGGATATCGGCATGATGGGCAAGCTTGCCGAGGAAGCCGGGGCGGATGCCGTCTCACTGGTCAATACCTTCAAAGGGATGGTAATAGATCTGGACAGGAAAAAGCCGATTCTGGGAAATCTGACCGGCGGTCTGTCCGGTCCCGCTATTCATCCCCTTGCAGTCTGGGCCGTCTATTCCGTCTATGAGCATGTCTCCATCCCGGTCATCGGCAGGGGAGGGGTGAACAGTACGGAGAGCGCCCTCGAGCTGATCCTTGCGGGAGCCGCCGGCGTCGGGGTGGGAATGTACAACTTCATCGATCCGCGGATCATGGTCCGGATCATCGACGGCCTTTCGGAATACCTCGACAGACAGAACATCGCTTCCATCGAAGATCTTGTGGGCGCGGCCCACAGATGAAAAAAATATGAGAGTTTCATGAATTAGCCCCTTGCATTACTCGAGCACTTGGGGTATAATCCATCCAATTATGGACAGGGGAACGATTGTGTACATCCATAGGCGAACGGAAGACGCTCCATACCGGGGCGAGGGACACCTGTTCCCCACTGAATTTTATCGAAATTAATGAGTCGGCATTTTTGCCGGCTTTTTTTTTGAGCAAAATATCAGCGCGTTGCGCTGAACGAACGTGACCAGAGGAGGAAGAGAACCACCATGTTATATGGAGAAAAATTGGCGGAAATCAGTTTGAATATGGGTGCCATCAAACTCAGTCCCGGCGATCCCTTCCAGTGGGCCTCCGGTTACAGGATGCCGATCTACAATGACAACCGAATGCTCCTCTCCTCGGCGGAAGCCAGACGGACAGTAGCGGAAGGATTCCTGGACATCATTACGGCTGAAGGAATTGACTTCGAGGTAACTGCCGGAACATCAACCGCCGGCATCCCGCACGCGACCACCCTCGCGGACATGCTCGATAAACCGCTGACCTACGTCCGCACCAAGGCGAAGGACCACGGCCTCGGGAACCAGATCGAGGGCCTCGGTCGGAACCAGGATTACGGGAACCGGAAAGTGCTGCTGATCGAAGATCTGATCTCAACCGGCGGAAGTTCCATCAAGGCGGTACAGGCCATTCGCGAGGCAGCGGGGAATCTCGACTGGTGTCTGGCGATCTTCAGCTACGGTCTTGAAAAGGCTCGGCAGCAATTCGGAGATCTGGAGCCCGGGTGCAGAACGAAAACGATCCTGGACTATGACACGCTCATCAAAGTCGCCCGCCGGATGGGCGCCATCAACCCCGATGAAGAACGTCTTCTCCTGGCCTGGCGGGACGATCCCTTCGGATGGGGAGAGAAGAACGGCTTTCCACCGAAACGGGAGGAATACGCTGCATGAGTGAACCTCACACATTCAGGGAAAAGCTTGCAGGCAGTGCGGCCGACACCGGCAGCATTGCCTGCATGGGAATCGATCCCGTCCTGGAGGCACTGCCTTCACCCGAACTATCAATAAACAGCCGCGTGCTGTTTTTTTTTAGGCAGATCTTCGAGGAGATGCATCGGCAGCAGGTTCTGCCCGGAGCCTTCAAGCCGAACATCGGTTTTTTCCATTGTCTTGACCGGCCTCTGGCTGGTGAATTCCATGGAACCAGTGCACTTCAGGGAATCACGGCGCTGATCCGGGAGATGTTCCCCGGGATTCCCCTCATCTTTGATATGAAGCGGGGCGACATCGCCCGATCTTCGGCGAATTATGCCGCGGAAGCCTTCACCTGCTGGGAAACAGATGCGGTCACCATCTCGCCCTACATGGGAGGCGACTCCACCGGGCCGTTTATCGAGCAGGCTGCGAAAGCAGGCGGCGGAGTATATATCCTGAACCGGACCAGCAATCCCGGGGCGCGGGAGCTCCAGAACCTCATCATGGAGGACGGACGGCCCCTCTACATGCACGTCGCCGGCCGGATCAGAGAGTGGGGGAGGGACTATCCTGCTGGCACCGTCGGGGCAGTCGTCGGAGCGACCAGTCCCGCGGAACTCGGCGAACTGGCCGCGTTCTATGCTGGCACTGCCCCCGACCGGGCTGATACTTCCTCGGCGGCTTCCTCGAGGGCTTCTAAACAGACCAGCCCCCTCCTCATCCCGGGCGTCGGCGGCCAGGGAGGCAGCGCCTCCGAGACAGTCAGGATCCTGCGCGAGGCCGGATATCCCCTGGAACTTGTCAGAATCAACTCTTCCAGCGGGCTGACCCATCCCTGGCTCAAAAAGGGAGAATCCGCGCCCGAAGACTTTGCCGCCCGGGTCACCGGGAACCTTAGAAAACTGAACGAGGAACTGAAGAATGCATAATACACTCCCGGAAAAAAAGCAGGCAATCGCGCGATTGATGGATGAACATCTGAAACTCGCCACCGTGTCGGGTGTGCTGACCACCCGCCCGGGGATAATCGCTGAAGTCGACCGGCGGCTGCCTGCCGTAGAGGTCATCACTACCAAGAGCTATCAGCTTTTTCCCAACCCCGGCAACCGTGAACCGGTCATCGTCGAGACCGCGCCAGGCAACTTCGGCAACGCTGTGGGGCTGCGGAACCCCGGAATGGAGCAAGGCATCAGGGAGCTGCGCGAGCTGCGGCGGCGGCATGAATTCCGGGCCCTCCTCAATGTGTCGATCTCGGGAAGCACACCCGAAGAGTTCGAACAGCTCGCGGAAGTTTTCTCCGAAGTGGCGGACATCCTGGAACTCAACCTCTCCTGTCCCCACGCAGCCCCGGGATACGGAATGAGCATCGGCACCGATCCTGCTCTCGTTGCCGAATACGTCGCATGTGTGCGGAAAATAACCGATCGGCCGATTTTTCCAAAACTCACCCCCAACGTGGATGACATCGGAGAAATAGCGCTCGCAGCCATAGCCGCAGGCGCCGACGGTATCTGCGCCATCAACACCGTAGGCCCGGAACTCTACATCGAACCCAATTCAGGACAACCGATCCTGATGAACCAGCGCGGCAACCGCGGCGGAAAATCGGGAGTCTGGATCGCCGAAACAGCCCGGAAGAAAGTCGCCGAAATCCGCGCGGCGGTCGGAGCTTCAGTTCCCATTATCGGCATCGGCGGTGTTTCGAGCGGCGCGGATATGGCGGCCCTCGTTGAAGCCGGAGCAAATGTCGTAGGTATCGGTTCGGTCTTTGCACGGGTCCGCCCTGAAAACTGGGAGTCCTTCACAAGCGCTCTGGTGAGAGACGCCGGCGGGATTCTCAGGAATGAATTACAGGCTCCCCTTCAGGCCGGACTCGGTATCGTTGAAGACGGTACCTCTGACATTAACGCATCTGGCGGGAATAACACCGCCGCCACCACTCCAGGAAAGCCAAACCGGGCCGATGCCTCAACTGAAAATAACACAGCCGCCGCCTTTCTTTCCAGCGAGCGGCTCATGGAGTACAAACCCTACACCGTGAAGCAGGTCAAAACAGGCGGTCATGGTACCACAGTGCTGGAGTTGGATGGAGAGCTGGAGTACAAATCAAGCCAGTTCGCCTTCCTCTGGCTCCCAGGCATAGGTGAAAAACCTTTTTCCATCGCCCATTCCTCGCCACTCACTTTTTTCATAAAAGACCGCGGACATGTGTCGGGGCATATGTGTCGTCTACAACCGGGCGATACCGTCTACGTCCGGGGAGTCTACGGCCGTTCGGCGCCAATCACTGCCAAAAAGCGGGCATACATCCTCGCCGGCGGTACCGGAATAGCCGTAGCCCACAAGCTGGTCAAGGAACTCGCCGACCAGGGCACTGCTTCCACTATATACTATGCCACCAGCCATCTGGAAAATGTGCTCGTACCTCCCGGACTTGATGAGACAGCCGAACTCCATGT
>JBNGED010000082.1:0-1085 GCA_049975605.1 Sediminispirochaetaceae bacterium
TCAATAAAAAAATCCGCACCAATCTCTACTTCGCCCTGGCGAACCTCTTTTTCGCCGTCTACTTCTTCGAGATGGGACTCGAACCTCAGCTGTTCACCAACTTCCTGAGGTACCACGCGGTATCCAAGGCGTTCCTCCCCCTCTCGTTCGGCTGTCTCGCCCTCTTCTACGTAGAGTACTTCGACATACACAACCTGCGCTGGCTCAAACTTTTTTTCATAATTCTGGCTCTTCTGTTGTCGCTCATGATCGCCGTGCTTCCGGGAGACCTCGGGGAGGTGAATACCTTCTTCACCCTGAGCCTGGTCCCCGGGCAGCTGGAGGTTTTTTTCATGGCCTATATCGCAGTGCGGGCGGTGATCCGCAGGAACCGGGACGCTATACCCATCCTGGTCGGCACGGTCATCGGGGTTGGCATGGGCAGCTTCGACATATTCAGCCAGTACTCGGGATCCGAGCCCTTTCTCTGGCTCCAGAGTATCGGCATCTTTTTCTTCAATGTATCGATGTTCGTGAGCCTCTCGATGCGGTCCAACCGTATGAACGCCGATCTGGAGGCATACTCCAGGGACATCGAGTCAAAATCCGGTGAACTCAAACTCTTCGTCGATAATATCGGAGAAGTCTCGCGAACCGTGGCCGGAATGAGCGTCAGGCTCAGCGGAGACATCAACCGTGCCTCCGAAGCAGTACAATCCGTCAGCAGCAGTTCCCGTACGATTTCAAAAGAGATAGACCTTCAGCTCCAGAAGGCCGAACGGACCGGAGCCACCACGTCGCAGCTGCTCGATTCAATGAACTCCATGTTCGCGCAGATCGATTCACAGTCCGAAAGCATAGAATCCGCTGCCGACACGATCCACGAAATGATTAAAGGGTTGGAGGAGCTTTCTACCGAGATAAAGAGCACCGCGGATTTCGCCGATGAGCTCGACCTGGTAACCGACGAGGGGGAAGAGTCGGTCCTCACTTCGACGCAGGCTATGGGGAAAATCAGGGATGTTTCGGCCACCATTCACTCGATCATCGAAGCGGTGAACGATCTGGCCGAGCGGACCAACCTGCTGGCGATGAACGCGGCCATC
>JBNGED010000082.1:1095-8135 GCA_049975605.1 Sediminispirochaetaceae bacterium
TCGTCCAACCTGTCAACCAGGATGAACTGCTTGAACGCGGCCATCGAGGCAGCCCACGCGGGTGAAGCCGGCAAAGGGTTCGCCGTTGTGGCATCAGAGATCCGGAACCTGGCCGCAAACTCCACCGAACGTTCCCGTGAAATTGCCCAGCACGTCGATACCATCGTCGAACGGATCGAAGAGGGGGTCACCCTGAACAACCGTGTTCGGGACCTGCTGATCGACATCAACCGGAAGACCAAGACATCGGTGGTGCAGATACAGGGTGTATATGAGAAGATCCTTCAGCTCACTCAATCCGGCGAAACAATCAGTACCGCAATGATCAGGCTGAATGAGGCCGCCGAGACAATCAAGAACGAAGCGGGAACACAGTCGGAGGGAAGTACGCTTCTGCAGGAGACCATGAACGATCTGCTCAAATCTTCCCGTCAGGTCAATGAAGGTATCAGCCGAATCACCTCGGAGAATGAAAGCCTGGTAGAACTGATCCGGGATATACGGGAGATGTCGGATGAAAGCACCCGTTCGGTCAGGAAATTGACCTCCCTGTTGGAGCGGACGTAAACCGTCCGCCGTACCGGCGCCCGTCAGCCTTTCCCGCGGCTGCCCTCATCTTCTTTTCTTTCTCGGCGGCACTGGACTTCCTTCACCCGTGCCGCGAAGTCTTCAGGAGACAGTTCAGCCACCGCTTTCCCGATGAGTTCGAGGGGAAGGTCATCGATCCTTCTGAATCTTACGCATGACTTGCCGGCATCATATCGTTTCCCGGTGCGGCGATAGGCTTCCTCGAAGCGCTGCCGCTTCTCTTCGGATAGGTAGATGCTCGAAAGGTACACGGCCATGTGGTTCTTCTGGGCCGCAAGGGCGGCATACATGAGCGGTTTGCCGTTGTAGGTGTCCGGGCAGATTTCGAGCGGTACCTGGTAGGTGATCATCCCCCAGGCCATGACCTCCTCGTACCCGTCAGGAAGATTCGACAGAATCACTTTACGTACCTTCTCAATCGCTCCCCTCCGCTCAGGGGACAAAGAATCAAGGTACTGTGCGACGGTCTCCGCATCTGAATGCATTCCGGCCTCCTAATTCAGAGTATAATTATAAGAAATAGGAAAGGCAATTTTTTGACCGGACAGGGCAGCTGGAGGACAAACGGCTTCAGGGCAGCCAGCTCGCTACGAGCTCCTCGTTCTCACCGATCCACTCGTTGACCGCCATATTCACGGCACCGATTGAATCTTTCACTTCGAGCAGCAGGCCATTCAGTTCATCGTCCGTGAACGAGACCCTGCCGAGAAATTGCGCCAGTTCGGGATTGTCTCCCGCCAGGCCTCTTCTTCCGATGATGTGAATGTTGTCAGGCTGCCAGATGAGCTTGTCGAGGTCCTGTTTGAGGAATTTCAGGTCCCACTTGGCGAACATCCAGTGGGGACTCCACCCCGCAACCACGACCCATTCCTTCAAATTCAGAGCTACTTCCAGGTCCAGGAGCATCTTACTCTCGCTCGATGCCTCGATATCATAGTTGATTCCATACCGCGGAAGCACCGTCTCCTCGGTGATCTGCAGAAGCAGGGCCTGCGATTCCGCCCCGAGGATCTCCGATCTGAAATCTCCTGCATGAGAACTCAATTCGGATATGCGGTTGATGTCCACATATGACGGGACCACCAGCCCGGTTTGGGCCCCCCGGTACAGACATCCGCAGTCGATTATCCTCCGGCGGTACCGTTCATAATAGTCTCTGTGGAGAGCCGGAAGCCGGGCTTCCAGAAAAGCATCGGCATCACCTCGGGCCACCGCGGCGAAGGCTGAACGCGGATCCTCCACCTTCAGGTCAACATCCATGCCCATTCGCTGCTCGAGTACCACCTCCATGAGCCTCGAAATCGCTCTGCCCTCCGGAGAATCCATGTGAAGCAGTGTGACCGGGCCGGATTGCGCTGATACGTGAAGTGATGCCAGTGCAAACAGGAAGGGCAGAATGATCCATACGCTTCTTCGGGGAGATTCTGCGGTTATGTCCACCCTCACCTCCTTGTACGGACTAATTCTATACAGAGAAACACAGTGTATCTATGAATGAGAATATGGGCTCTCCCGCTATCTGTCAAGGCAACTTTTTCCCCAAGCTCAAACAAATACATCTTTTATAATTAGAATATCTAAAACAGGGCTATATCTCAAATAAAAAAAATCTTGACCACTGGGGGAGGTAAGGATACAATTTCAAAGGCCGACGCCGGACACATACAAAAGGATAAAAAAATGGCAAAAAAAGGCATTTCCATAAAGACGAAAATCCTTATTACCCTTTTCCTCCTCCCCTTTATATCCATTTCAGTAGTCGGGGCGATCGCGATTCTCCAGAACCGCGATAGTCTAACCCGTCAGGCTGAGATCAGCATGACAAGGCTGGTTAACGAAATGACCAACCGCTACAACGAATCACTCATCAGGATTCAGAAGGAAATGGAGGCGGCTTCGGACTATGCCTCTATCGCCTATGCTCAGGACCGCCTGAAGAACGCCCCCGACCGCCGGATGCTCATGCCCTGGACGGGAGAAGGATACGGGAATCCTCAGCTGAACGCCGAACTCCTGGACGACCAGCTGTATATGGAAAAAGTGGGTACTTTCCTACAGGTGATCGTCTCTCAGAATCCCTTCCTCACCCTCGGTTACTACGCCTCCGAGTCGGGGATTACGGTCTTCGACAACGAAGACGTCGTCGATGTCATCCTTAAGCTCGAAGGATTCGATCCCCGTAAACGGCCATGGTATGTGAGCGCCTTCCAGGAAGGCAATGCAATCTGGACCGTTCCCTATGTGGATGCCAATACGAAGAAACTGGTCGTTACCACAGCCAAGCCGGTCTTCTCTTCGGAGGGGGACATCATCGGCGTTGTCGGGTTCGACGTACTGCTTGAAACCCTTCAGGAAGATATCCTCAATACCGACATCGGTTATTCGAACTATGCATTCATGATAAACGGCGAAGCGGATGTTCTCGTCAGTCCCGCCGAACTCATCGGGACCGGACAGAAATGGAACGAGGAGTACTCTCCGGACAATCTTCTCGATACGGACAATGAGGATTTCAAAAACATCATTCTGGACATGATTACCGGCGCATCCGGTTATTCCCTCTTCTCCCCCGGAAGCGGCGAGACCAACTATCTCGTCTATGCCCCCATCGATCTGCTGGACTCGAGCGTCGGGGTAGTGGTACCGCAGGAGGAGATCGTGCGGCGGCCCATCGAAGAGAGCGGAAAACTCCTCATCATCTCCCTCGCCGTTATAACCATCGTCGTACTCGGCGTCGGAATCGTCCTCGGGAACCAGATCACCCGGCCTATCGAGAATCTCACCCGAATGGTCGACAAGGCCAGCCGGGGTCTCGTGGAAGTGCAGCAGATCAGGATCGAACGTAAGGACGAGATCGGAAGTCTGGCTGAATCCTTTAACCGCATGATCAAGAACATGAGTATTGTTCTGCAGGAACTGGAGCAGAAGAAAGAGGAGCTTTAATGGATTTTACAGCCGCGCTTCCAAGGTTTTTTGCCGAAGTATTTCTTCTTCTCCTCTGGCTCGCCGCGCTGAAGAAGAAGTGGGACCGCACGCCGGTATTCATCGGATGGATTATCCTGATACTAATTCTCAGGGACGTGGCGGTGCTCTTCTACCCGAGCGAATTCCTGTTCCCCCTCTCGAACCTGCTCCTCGTGGCGGTCTATTTCCTCTGGATTCGGTCGAAGACAGGCTTCCGTAATCTTGATATAGCCTTCTTCAGTTTCTCTGCTGCAGTAATCGTACTCATCGTGCTCGATATGACTCTACTTAAGCTTGCCGTATCGATCTTCTACATCGATCTGGCCGTCTTCGCCGCTATGGTATATCTCGCCCTGCTGCTTGGAGTCTTCTCCGAATTCACCAGTGAAAAACCGGAGATCATTATACGCGCACGGTTCGCCATCATTGCCGTCATGCTCCTCTACCAGGTGTCGGTACTGCTCTACGGCTACAGCAATCAATACTCCGTTTCGCTGGTTATGCCGGCCAGCTATCTCCTTCACGGATATATTCTCTACCTCTACCTCGGACTCGCCAGCGAGGAGGACCGGAACACCCTGGATGCCTTCAGGGGCGATGTGGAGGCGCTGTTCGAGTTCATGAGCAGCATGGGAAGTGCTATTGCCGAGAAAATCGATATTCCCAGTATTCTCAATATCATCGTCCAATCCGCCCTGAGAAATACCGCCGCCGATGCCGGCACCGCCCTCATGGTTGACAAGTTCGAAGACAAGCTCAACGCAGAGGCAATTCAGGGAATCTACCCGCCCCTTTCACCGGTACCGGATATCGCCAGTGTCAATCCGACGGTTTTGAAAGACTATTTCCGCAGTCATTCCATCCCGATCGGAGAGACTGTTCTCGGTGAAGTGGCCAAAACCGGAGAGCCTCTCTTTATACGGGACGTTATCAACGATGAGCGAATGGAGTTCAATTCCGAGAACAACATTTTTCTTATCAGTTCCATCATCGCCATCCCACTGATCGTTTCCAAGCGTCTCCTCGGCGTTATTTCAGTAGTCAAACGGGCGGAAGACCAGTTCTTTTCGGAACAGGACCTCTCACGGCTGCAGACCCTCGGCGAATTTGCCTCGGTAACGATCGACACACTCTATACCTACATGGAAGTTCTGGAAAAACGGCAGATCGACCGGGAGATCGGGATCGCCGCCCAGATCCAGGACAAGCTTATTCCCAAGCAGCTGCCCGAGCTGAAGGTGGCCAACTTCGCCTTCTTCAGCAATCCGGCCCGGGGAGTAAGCGGCGACTACTTCGACCTGATCGAACTGAACGCACACAAGGTCGGGGTCGTCATCGGGGATGTAGCCGGCAAGGGAGTACCGGCATCCCTCGTTATGGTCATGATCCACTCCATCCTGCAGTTGATTCTCAACAGCGAGGATGAAGCGTACAAGGTCATCAGCTGGATCAACCGCGGTATCACCGGCAAGATCGACATAGATCACTACGCAACGCTGAGTTTTTTCACCTTCGATGAGAAGACCAGAGAAGTAGTATATTCGAATGCCGCCCATCATCCGCTGATGTTTTATTCAAAAAAGATGAACAAGATCTATCGGGTCGAAACCAGGGGACTTCCCATCGGGATCGAGAAGAACAGCAGTTATAATCAGAAGCGGTTCACCGTAGAACCCGGTGATCTGCTTATTCTCTACACCGACGGGATAGTGGAGGCCATGAACCAGGAAGGCGTACAGTATTCCAGGAAGTCCCTCGAACGGATGATCATGCAGAATAAGCATCTCACCGCCCGCAAGCTCATGGACAAAATAAAGACCGATCTCCGCGAGTACACCGGTCGGGAAAAACCGATGGACGATCAGACCCTCGTAGTAATGAAAGTGACCTAAAAGAACAACAGGAAGAGGTATGCGATGGAAATAAAGCTTAGGAGAAACGCACAGATATTTATTATCGACATTGAAGGAGATATGGATCTCTACCAGGCATACAAGCTGAAAGAGCTTGTGGCCAAGATGATCCAGAAAAATATAGTCTTCTACGTCATCAACCTGGAGAAGGTGGATTACATCGACAGCAGCGGTGTCGGCGCCCTGCTCTATGTACACTCCGCCCTTAAAAAGCAAAAGATGAAGCTGCTCATCGCCAACGTCCATGGTTCCGTCAAGGACGTTATCAACCTGACCCAGTTAATGGACTATTTCAACATCACCAAGGATGTGAACACTGCAATTCAGGAATTAAAGCCACTGATATCATAAAGGAGATATATAATTATTATGTCAGCGCCACAGATACTAATCGATGAAAATAGTGCACTGTTTGACAGAACCGGCATGTTCTACAAGAAGTTCCCGAGCGACTTCCGTCAGATTCGTTACTATACCCTTCTGATCGTCGAGAAAGCTCCCGCCGAGATGAAGCAGATCTATCTGCTGGAACAGCAGATCAGCGAACTCATCAAGAATGCGGTCAAGCACGGCAACAAAAGCGATCCCAAGAAAATCGTCGAGTGCTGGTTCCGCTTCGAAGACGATATGGCACACCTGATCATCCAGGATGAGGGCGAAGGATTCAAACACCTGGAAAAATGGAACGAATTCAACCTCGAACGGACACGGTGTCTTCAGGAACGGGACTTCGAAGCTCTTGAACAGTACGTCTCCTTCGAGTCCCCGGACAGTGACCAGACCGACAACGGGAACGCCCTCTTCGCCGCCGTTCAGTTCTGGAACGCCGGCGTCGTCTTCAACTCCAGGCGCAACTGTGTTGCAGTGATGAAGAAGTATCATCACAACAAGCCCTGGCGGCATCTCGAGGAAGACTAAACTCAGATTAAGCTCAGAAAAACATTTTCATTTTTCCCCGGACTCAACTATAATGGAGTTGAAGTGGACAAGTACGAGTACATCGTCAACAGTTCAAAGGACTTCATCACCCTGATCGACCGCAGGTATACCTACGAAATCGTGAACGACACCTACTGTGAAATAGTCGAGCGAAGCAAGGAAGAGCTCGTCGGAGCCACCGTTGCGGATGTGTGGGGAGAGGAGATCTTCAACCGAACCATCAAGAACTACCTCGACCGATGCTTCGAAGGAGAGTATGTCCACTACATCGAACAGTTCAAGTTCGGCTCGTTTTCAAAATACATGCATGTCTCCTACTATCCATACTTCGAAGACGGCACTATTACCCACGCGCTTGTTTTTTCCCACGACATAACCCATATCGGGGAACTCGAGAGCAAACTCAATCACTACGAGTACCGGGACCCGGTCACCGGCCTCTTCAACCGCCGGTCCCTCAACGTCATCATGGACAAGGAGCTGGAACGGGCCCGGCGTTCCGATTCCGAGCGGCTGAGAGTTCTGCTGTTCATCGACCTTATGAAGATCGAGAAGGTCATCCAGATGCACGGACAGGAGATCGGCGACCTCCTCCTGGAAAACACGGGTCTGCGGATCAGCAGCCAACTGCGCAGC
>JBNGED010000083.1:0-8102 GCA_049975605.1 Sediminispirochaetaceae bacterium
GAGATAGATAGTGTGGGCTCCAAGTGAATCAGCGAGGCTAACAGCAGCATGGCTCACATTGCCGCCTGAAGTATCGATGTAGGGGAATTTACGCCAGGTACTGTTGACGTAACGGGAGAACGGATGCCCGCTTGTAAAGAAAACAAGACGGTCGGTCCTTCTGGTGAGATGGTTCGGGGATGCGAGATCGAGAACGAGGGGGACCTCTGCCGGATAACCGGAAATGAAGTGATGATAGGTAATATGCTGACAGTCGATTGATATGACCATGTCGGGCAGGAGATCGTGCTTCAGGAGGAAGGGAAGCGAGGTGTCGGTGGCGATCAGACAGCCCTCCTTCCTGCGTGCCTTAAGGTCGGAGATCTGATCTTCGAGAGAAGGACCTGCGGCGGTAATAAAGGCGGTTCGGATGGGCCTGAGAGTAGTAGAAGAATTTTCCGCTGTTTTCAGGTTCTCAATACTGTTGATGAACCACCGTTTGCCGAAGTATGACTGGACGCTGTAATCTTCGGAGATGGATTTTATTACCCTGGTGATTTCGTCGCGTACGGATGTAAATTTATCACTTGCCAGATTGATCCTCGATCTGAGCTGATGCAGGTAAAGGTTGCCTGAGACGGCAGGCAGATAGTTGTCCAGCATATCCCTGACGATCTCGCTGGGTTCCGGGTCGATGAGAAAACGGACGCGTTTGTCCATGATGAACTTGCGCAAGTCTATTTGGGACAGCAGGGCCTTGAAGAGGTCTGCTCCGTATTCAATTATGACGATTCCGGATATATCGCTCCGCTCCAGGAAGGGCAGAATGTGATACCCCGCCCCGAATCCGAGAAACAGGAGGTACCCCCCCTGAGGAGATGATTCATAGAACCTGCGTCCTTCCCTTACGGGATCGAAATTCGAATGAAGGTGAAAAGAGCGGCCGTCCATGTTTATCACAGGTACGGGAAGATTATTCTTTGAACGGACAATGGATAAACTTCGTGAAGGTTTCGTGTTGCCGATTTTCGCCGAGAGGCCCGGCTGGGTCGAGGAAAGGGCAAGCATATTTACATTCAGCCATGTTGTATCAGACATACCTTATCCTGTATTTTTTAGAAAAAAGTCGATTTGATCCAGACGATGAGTCAGAAGACTGCAGAGTTCTGAGACATCTGCACTTTTCAAACGTGGACCATATTTCCATGAAGCCGGGTTCAGCCTGAATAGTTCGGAGTAACAGCAGAAAGAGATGAATTCTTCGAGGAGCGGCAATTCGGCGATATCGGTACGGGCCCTGCAGAGTCGCGTACATTGAGTTCTCACCGAACTTATATATTCACGGAGGACTGCTGAACCCTGAATGCAATCGATGGCATACTCGGAGTGAATGATGGAGCTGCGGGGATCGCTTCCGAGGACTTGAGAGTTTTCAGAAAGGCCGTACATTATTTTTTCAAAATCCTTCGATGAATCAACATCGATAAACGAGGGAATCCCGGTATGAGTCGGAAAGAGCCGGTATATTGCCCGGTTCGGGTCGGAGGGCAGTGAAGAGAACCAATCTTCATATCTCTTGAGGGCAAAATTCTGTCTGCCTGTGCTATCGCTTCTCTCTGACCTATAAGAGCGGGGAGAACGATCGTAATATATGTGGGTGAGCGGTTGGATCCTGCGATTGGAAGACAGGAAGAGCCGGTCGAAGCTGTGAGGCCGGCAGTGTCCTCTGATATCATCAAAGCTGAGATCAAGACCTGAGAAAAAGACGGGCAGCGGACTGAGGGCAAAGGCTGTGTACAGGGCGGTACCAGCAACGGTGCCGTGCTGTATGGTTCTGACGGAAGGAAGAGAAAGAGCCTGCAGGACAAATTCCTCTATCGGCGTCCCCGTGTTGAGAGGTATATACGGCAAGCCATGTACCGGAACGCCGGCGTTTAGAGGGGAGGCCACAGGGGTTTTCAAACCGCTTTGCTGCGGGAAGGAATCAAGGTGAAAACGCGCATAGAAGCCCGGGTCGGTGTGGACGACTAAGTCGGGGACAATATTTTCATGAAGAAGAGACTGGATCGAGGACGGCAACGCCCATATGGAGAGACTGTCGCGGAACCTGCGGATGAGCGGGATGGAGGATGCGAGCGTCGGTCCGCTGGCGGCAATGAGAACGGGGAGATGAACAGGGGCGGCGGCAGCGACGGAAGACATGGTAAGTACGCGCCTGAAAACATTCTTGAGCCATCTGTAACCGAATGTTCCTGTAGTGTGAACGCTTCCGCGGCGTTCCTGTAGGAACGATAGCACTGTTCTGAGAATCTCTTCATACAAAGGACCGTAAGCTTTTCTGGAAGGTTCCCATTCGACAATCTGTACAAGTCCGAGATCGTAATCCGCGATGTGGCTGGAGAGAAATTTTTTCAATGAAGAGGAAGAAGACGGGTCCCAGCAGTAGAGTGAGCCGGGGATATCATCGTTCTGAAAGATTTGATCACAGTGTATTTCGAGAGCGAGAGCTTCGGGATATCTGTGAAGCAGCTCTCTCGACAAATATCCTTCACCGGGTTCAATAAAAATGTACACACCACTGGAACTGCCCATCGGCCGGTTGTCGAAGTATCGGCTGGCTTCACGTTGAGGATTGTATCTGGAGTGCAGGTTGATTCCATGTATCCTATGATCGCTCATTCACATTACTGAAAAAATCGGAAAGAAGTGAACCGACTTGCATATTATCATCCGGCCATATCCTGGTAAGAACGGTGAGACCTTCAAGAGACAGGTTCTCATAACATTGACGCCGGATGAGCTGTTTGATCTGGTGGATCATGACGTTCTGGCTTTGGGAATGTCTGGCTTTGATGGCAAGAATGATCATATTATCACTCGCGGGACCGCAAAATCCTCCCTCGGTGCCAAGCAGAGAAACAGTATACTGGAGGTCCTTCTTCAAATAGAACAGGTCGATGTGTTTCATTTCGATTGACAGCTGGTTCAGGACGGTACTCAGGTCAAGAATGAAGAATAATACTCTCTTGTTCTCCTTCTGGGCCTGTGATACGAGAATCTCGCTGTGCTGCATTATGTCCTCTGATTCGCACTGTGATTCAGCCTCGATCCTGCCTATCCGTTCTCTGGACTTGACGATGAAGGCTCCGATTACTTCACGCAGGTCGGAAGGGAAATCAGGCAATTGAAAGTCTGAAGGATGATCGATGTCGGCAAACTCGACCAGGCAGCCGACCAGTTTTACACCGTGAAAAAACGGAATAAAACGGATTGCGCCCGTCGATTCAAATATTCGTCTGGAGAGATACGGTTCAAAGAAGGAATCAGATTCAAAACTGAACAGCCGTGAAGAACGCGTAGTCAATAAGGCTTCGATTCTGTCGATGGGCAGACGGAGCCTTCTCGAGCTCGAAACATCGAGTCCTGTGTGGAGACGCGGAATGAGCAGTCCGTTGTGCTGATCGACCAGCAGAAAGGCCCCGCGCCGCAGGCCGCTGTATTGAAAGAAGTTGGAGAATACCCTCAAGGGAGAAAGGGGGTAAAACGATGCGGAATCTATTTCATTCTCTAACTGTACATAGATGGATTTTTTTTTTTGGAAGTATCAGGTATTTTTTGTGAAAGAACCGTCTTCAGGAGACCGCTGCTGCTATCTGAACCTGCTGTATGCGAATGAATGTTCTGTACCAAAGCTAACACCTCACGTATTTAATCCGAGTTCATCGAACAGTCGCTTGTACACTTCGAAATGATCCGAATTGGCGAATTCCTGAATCTTATCCTCCGGGAGAGATTCCAGAAGCTGGTCCATGTATGAGAGAACTGACCTGATCTCATTCTTCAAGCCATCCGGGATCGAATCAACATCGGATCCGGCAGTCTCGAGAGGCATCTCGGAACCGTAGGGCATCTCCTCCTGAGCTGTCTCTGTTACAGGTTCTTCGGACATTTCCGAATCTATCTCTGAGAAGTCAGTCTGCTGAGGCGATTCGAGTGACTCGACAGGTTCTTCATCCTCTTCGAAGAGTATCTCTTCTTCTTCAGGAATTGACTCGTCCTCGATTATATCAAGGGAGGCCGGCTCATCGGGAGACACCTCCTCGGGAATATTCTCTTCGGCGATATCGATCTCCAATTCGTCTAAGGAAATATCTCCTAAATTATCTTCAGGTTCAGAATCAATCTCATCCAGATCGATATCGAGTATTTCAGCTTCGTCGATCTCCTCATCAAGATCGATCTCCTCCGCCTCAGCTTCAACCTCTTCTACCTCTTCTTCTACTTCTTCTTCGAGTTCTATCTCTTCGAGATCTTCTTCAAGAGGCTCGATATCCGTCTCTTCAAGGATATTATCGCTATCGATAAGAAGGTCTTCAGTGGAGCCGAGTTCTTCGAGCGTTTCGATTTCGGAAATATCCTCGAAATTCTCCTCGGATTCTTCATCTTCAGGAGCAGTCTCCTCTGTACCGCTCTCTTCGGTAATGTCGGCGGTATTGAGAATGTTATCCAGCTCATCACCTGTGAGGGCAATAGTCTCGTCTTCATCCTCTTCGAAGAAGCTGGCAGCTTCTTCTTCAGAAGCTTCTTTCTCTCCCTGTTCAAATGCCCCCGCTTCAGATGCTGCAGCAGCCGCAGCTGTAGTAACTCCGGAGGAGCGTATGGAAGAGAGTTCCTGTTTGAGAGATGAGAGTTCGGATTTTATGGATAGCAGCTCCCGTTCGATCTTTGAAAGAATCTCCACAGATTCTGTCCGTTCAGATCCAGAAGAAAAGGATTGTTCAGTATCAAGATCCACTTCCTCAGACGGAGCGGAAAGGTCGTTCTCAAGGGCTTCCAGATCATCGAAGCTTGAGAGTTCTTCAAAATCCCCGGTATCTGAATCTTCCTGGATCTGATCGAGTTCCTGGAGATCCTCGCCGTAGTCATTCTGCTCAAGTTCTTCGAGGTCAATATCCTCTATCTCCTGCTCGAGGAAGGGAACGGCTCCTGTTCCGCCGGATTCTTCCTCACCGGAGGCTTCTTCGCCTTCTTCGATATCTTCGAGCTGAAGCTCTTCGATCTCGGCCGCTTCCTCTTCCTCAGGTCCCAGTTCCGCCAGGTCTTCTTCAATCATACTGTCGACATCGAGTTCTTCGAACTCATCCAAACCCTCAGAATCGAGTAGTAGATCTTCGTCTATATCAATGTTCTCGAGTTCCTCAGAATCATCGTCCAGAGAGGGAATGTTTTTCAACTCATCCTCCACTGATTCAGCTTCGGCGGCGGAGTCTTCCATTCCCGGCAGATCCGGGAGACTGTCAAGATCTTCGATGTCAAGGTCTTCAATCTCGTCGAGTTCTTCGACATCAACTTCACCCTCTACAGCTTCTTCTGCAGCACTATCTTCTTCTGAAAAACCAAGCTCAAAATCAGTCACTTCTTCATCCTCGCCAAGCGAATCGAGGTCATGCTCCAATTCTCCGAGAAGTTCCTCTTCTTCATCGGTCAACTCGGCTTCTACTACTGTGCCCTCAGATTCTGAATTGAGATCGTGTAATTCATATTCGTCGTCTATCGTTTCACCTTCCTCCGCTGAGATCTCTTCGGGGCCGACCTTTACCCAAACCCCGTATTGTTCGAGTTCTTTATCATCTGCAGTAGATTCAGGGTCTTTATCTCGATATTCATCATTGAAGGCCATAGTATTCTCCTACTAAATTCATCACGATACTATATTGTCGGAAAATAACCGAGTTGTGTTTAACCTCTTATTTATAGAGTATCAAAAAGATATGGAAATAACAAGCTTAATATTGTGAGGTTGTACGGGTTAAGTTGGGAGAGGAAACAACCGTAAAGGCTAATATGAGAAGGGGACTCGCATTCTTGGCTGCACTATACACTATGTTCATGATATACAGTCTCGAACTGTACATCTGGGGAGAGAAGGGGCTGCTTGCATATCAGGAACTGGAAACTTACAAAGAGAGGCTCGCAGGCAACATCGGTTCAATGGAACTGGTCCATGAGAACCTGAGAGGAGAGTTCGAGAGTCTCAAGGGCGATACAGAGACGATCGCGCTGTATGCCCGCAAACTCGGGTATTACCGGGACAGGGAATATCAGGTAATCATAGAACAGATGGACCTTCCGCGTTCCCACTATATTGTAGGCGAACTGGTCAAACCGTACAAAAGGAAGACGGTTGACAATCAAATATTCGGAATCATCGCAACTCTGTTCGGTGTGACCGCATACATCGTTCTTCGATTCAAAGAAGGTATGTAGAAGTCGGTGTTCTTTCCGGACGAAGCCTAACGGATTCTCCTGGCTTCGAGGTAGAATCTCTTCTCGTGGGCCCTGCCCATGGAAAAGGTCTTCCTCGGCAGCGAGCCGTCCTTGACGACAGTCCTGAAAAAGTCGGATTTATCAAGAGCGGGAAGGAAGATCCCGAAATTCCCTTCCTTGCGGCCGAGCTTCTCCGTAGTGTCGGCGCCGTGGATGTAGTCTACGGAAGCGGATCCTTCAGATATGAGGGCATCAATTGCCGTCTGGGCCGTACCGGCTGAGATCGTTGAATCGGGATGCTCAACTACGAAGATTCCCAGTCTTTCGGCATCGGCATAGCCGAGGGTATGCCGATCGGGTTCGGATGCAACACTGCTCATAACCAATTCGATAGATTCAAGAGCCTGAAACCTGACAGTGCCGAGCTTCTCGAGCTGGGACTGAAAGGAAGCAAAATCAGAGTTGAACACGACCCGGTGAATAGGTTCGAAGATGAGGCCTTCATCGTAAATGTTCTCGATTTCGACGAGCGCCCATCTGCAGGGATGTTCCATGAGAGCAGGGTCGTCGGTGTGTTCTTCCTTGTAATCTTCCCAGATGGATTTTGCAGTCGCGAGAGAATGGTTGCCGTCCCCCATGGCGAATAGAAGAACGTTGTCCTCTCCATAACGTTCACGAAAGCGTTTCGGATCGGCAAGTTCATTCAGTGCATCTGCAATTTGTTCGAGAGAGGCCTTGTCAGCGATTTTGTAGCCCCGAAGATGACCGCTGTTCTGCATGAGATCGAAATCATAGATCTGTTCGAAGGAGGAACTCCGTTCGGCAAGAGGCTCGATAACGGATCTGTCGGGATCATCGATGAGTACGAGAATATGAGGCAACTCTACAGGTGCATTTCTGCGGATATGTTTGCGGGGAGGAATCCTGTCGAGAATCGTTCCTTCCGTTGCGCGGATGAGGCTGGTGGAACCCTTCGAGAAGTCGTAGTTTTCGAGATCGAGAGCAAGAATCAGGCCCCAGCGGGGTGGTGAATCAGGCGTCTCCCGTTGAACGAGAAAAATAGAAGGATCGTGATGTACGAGAACGCCTTCTTTGAGATACGTATCCATCGTTGCATTTATCTGATTGATCCGTTCGTCCTTGCCGGGTTCTTCGAGGTAGCATTCCGGTAAAATGAGGTTGAGCGCAGAAGGAGAACCGGAGGCGATCTCTTCAACCCGTTTCCAGTACTCCGGTTCCGAGGTGTACTGATCGCAAGCCACTACAGCCCATTTGCTGAGATCTACATCATTGCGCGGCATGAGGATCCCGGGAACTTTGACTCCAATCTGTTCAAATTTTTTATCGGCTTTATTCATACATGAACTCCTGTCTATTGAATGGTTTCCATAAGAAAATACAGTTTGAATCTATTCTGTTTATACACTAAAATGACCTAGTTCTCAACCTCAACATGATCAGCAGAAAGGAAGTAGAGTGAAAGGGATAGTCATTATCGGCGGTAATCATCCGGAAAGAGATCTGTCGCTGCGTCTGGTGGAAGAAGCACAGATAATCATAGCGGCGGATTCCGGATTCGACTATGCATGGAACAACGGAATAGATATTGACTACGTAGTCGGGGACATGGATTCGACAAGCTACCGTGAGATTATTGAATCGATGCCGAAGGAGAAGGTCCTTCGTATGCCGGAAGAGAAGGATGAGACCGACACGGAGCTCGGCCTTGCCATGCTGAAGGAGTTGGGAGCTGTTGAATCCGTTATCATCGGAGGCGGAGGCGGGAGATTGGACCACCTCCTTGGCATAGTTACGCTTTTTCATAGGGAAATTCGGCCTGATGAATGGTATACTGA
>JBNGED010000084.1:0-1203 GCA_049975605.1 Sediminispirochaetaceae bacterium
CCCCATGAGCGTCATCGAGGACAGCCCGGAGGTGAAAAAGAGCTGGGCCTGTCTCTATCAGGCGGTCAACAGCGTCGGGGGCCGGCAAATACGCGAAATGGCCACCGTGGCGGGTAATATCGCCAACGCCTCTCCGGCGGCGGACGTCCCTCCCGCCCTCATCGTGCTGGGGGCGGAATGCGAACTGCACAGCTGGAACGGCGGCGCTTCAACGAGGACCGTGAAGGTGGAAGAGATCTTTGCCGGTCCGGGAAAGACAGTCCTTCAGGCCGGGGAGCTCATCGCTTTCATACATATCCCTCCGATGGGAAAGGACTGCGGCACCTCCTTCCGGAAGAATGCCAGAGTGAAGCTGGACGTGGCCAAGGCTTCGGCGGCGGCCTTCATCCGCCGGGAAGGTGATGTCTGCGCCGGAATCAGGATCGCCGCCGGATCGGTGGCCCCCACTCCCGTGCGGGCCCGGCATGTGGAGGACGCCCTGGTCGGGCGCGAACTCGATCTTGACCTGGTCGCGAAGGCCGCCGCCGGGATAGCCGACGATATACGGCCGATCAGCGATGTCAGATCAAGCGACTGGTACCGCAGCCACGTCATGCAGGTACTCGTAAGAGAAGCCGTCATCGAAGCCTGGAAAGATTCCGGAGGAGAGGAACTGAAATGAAATCGATCCCTATTACACTGACAATCAACGGGCGGACCCGCGAGCTGCTGGTCCAACCAAACGAAACCCTGCTGAACGTGCTGCGGGACAGGTTCCACCTCACCGGCGCCAAGTACGGCTGCGGAATCGGTGAATGCGGGGCCTGCACTGTTCTGATGGACGATATCCCCGTCCTCTCCTGCCAGCTCCTGGCCGCTTCCTGTGACGGCAGGAGCATCATTACCATCGAAGGTCTGCAGGACGGCACCGCTGTCCATCCGATGCAGGAGGCCTTCGAGGAGGAAGGGGCCATCCAGTGCGGTTTCTGCACACCGGGCATGATCCTGTCGGCCATCGCCCTGGTGAAAAAAACTCCCGATCCGACCACCGATGAGATCAGGGAGGCCCTGCGGGGCAACATCTGCCGATGTACCGGGTATGAGAACATCTTTCTGGCCGTGAAGAGCGGCGCGCGGAAAATGCGGGAGTAATTTTGACCCTGTCACATTCATCCATTGCCGTCCTCTTAATAAATCGATTATACTGGTGCGGTAAGTTATCAG
>JBNGED010000084.1:1213-8099 GCA_049975605.1 Sediminispirochaetaceae bacterium
TATCAGAGGAGGTGTTTCAATGAAAGTGACAGGAAAGGTTTTGGCCGCTTTTATCATGCTGTCCCTGGTGCTCACCGTATCGACCGTGTGGGCCGGAGGACAGAAAGAGAGCGAGAGCGGGAAGGACGTGTACATCAACGGGATCGATGCCGATTTTCCGCCCTTCGCCTATATCGATGAGTCGGGTAATCCCGCCGGATTCGACGTAGAGTCGGTGAACTGGATCGCAGAAGAGATGGGCTTCGAAGTGAAGCATCAGCCCACCGCCTGGGACGGGATCGTCGAGAGCCTGCGGGCCGGCAAGATAGACTTCGTGGCATCGGGTATGTCGATCACCGAGGACCGGAAGAAGGTCATCTCTTTTACCGTTCCCTACTGGGAAACCGACCTTGCCGTGGCGGTGCAGGAAGGATCCGATCTCACCTATGACGAAGTGCTGAACGGTGATCATAAGATCGGCGTACAGCGCGGGACGACTTCCCAGATGTGGCTCGAGGACAAACTCGTTGCTTCGGGACAGCTGGACCAGAAGATGATCGTCATCTATGACAGTTTTTCCCTGGCAGTGAAGGACCTGCTCAACGGCCGTGTCGACGCCGCCATGCAGGACGCTACCATGGTCGAGGATGCTGCCTCAGTGCAGCCGATCAAGATAGTCGGCGTGCATCCCTCCGGGGAAGCCTACGGTTACGGCGTCCGCCAGGAAGATGATGAACTGCGGGAGATGCTGAGCGAAGGCATCCGCCGCCTGCAGAAATCCCCCCGCTGGGAGGAGCTCAAAGAGGAGTACGGACTCTAGACTGTATCAGAAGGATTTGATCACGACGCCCGCGGCCTGAGTGCCGACGGGCGTTTTTTATGGAAGATTATCTTACCGGCCGCCCATTTCGATTCCCGGATACCGGTAGCGGGACTCAAGGGACTTCTGCACCCGGGTCACAACGGAGACGAGAACGAGATACACCGCGGCGATCAGGGTAAAGATGTAGGTGTAGATGAAGTACCGGCCGGCGATGATTTTTCCCGCCCCGGTCAGCTCGATGACCGTGATCATGAAGGCCAGGGAGGAGTACTTGACGAGATAGGTGACTTCGTTCGAGATCCCCGGCAGGGCGCGGCGCAAAGCCTGGGGAAGAATCACGAAGAGCACCGCCCTGGTGCGTGTAAGACCGAGGGAGAGGGCCGCGCGCATCTGACCGGCTTTGATTGACTGGATCGCCCCCCGGATGTACTCCGACTGGTAGGCTCCGCCGCACATCGCAAATCCCGCCACCGCGGCGAGGATGGGGTGGAGATAGATGCCGAGGGTCGGCAGCCCGTAATAGAGAATGAAGAGAAAAACCAGCAGCGGAGTGCCCCGGAAGAAGACAACGTACACCAGCGAGAGGCGGGAGATCAGCTTGTTCCCGTACACCCGTCCGACTGCAATCAGAACTCCGATCAGGACCTGGGGTATCACCGAGAGGACGATCAGAATGACCGTCATCAGGGTCCCTTCCATCAGCTTTGGGAAGATGATCTCCTTGAAAAAATCAAACTCCACCATTATGTAGTAACCTCGTGCTCTTTGTCCTCCCGGCCGTACAGCTCGGAAATCTTGTGCATGAAGCGTTTGGTCCGCTCCAGCTCGGGCTGGTAGAAGATCTTGTTCGGAGGACCCTGCTCGAGAATTTTTCCATGCTCCATGAAGATGATCTCGTTGGCCACGGACCTGGCGAAGCCCATCTCGTGGGTGACCACCACCATGGTCATCCCGCTCAGGGCGAGGTTCCGCATGACCTCCAGCACTTCCCCGATGAGCTCGGGATCGAGGGCTGACGTCGGTTCATCGAAGAGGATCAGCAGTGGATTCATCGCCAGCGTCCGGGCGATGGAGACGCGCTGCTGCTGACCTCCGGAGAGCTGGGCCGGGTAGAGGTCGGCCTTGTCCTGCAGCCCCACACGTTCAAGTTCGGTGCGGGCCAGCTCCCGGGCCTCCTCCTTGCTCATATTCAGCACCCGTATGGGACCTAACATTACGTTGCCGAGGGCGGTGAGGTGGTCGAAGAGGTTGAAATCCTGGAAAACGAAGCCTATCTGTCTTCGGTACTTGCTGATGTTTTTCCTGGAACCGTGCACCTCTTCTCCGTTGAGGAATATCTTCCCGCTGTCGGGTATATCGAGATGGTTGATGCATCGCAGGAGGGTGCTTTTCCCCGTACCGGAAGGGCCGATAATGACCTTGGTGTCCCCGAGCTTCACGTCAAAGCTCACCCCGTTGAGAACTTGATTGTCGCCGTAGCTTTTTCTGATATCTTCGACTCTGAGGACAGGTCCTCTGGCTTCTTCCATTAGTATGTTACCTCTTTCGTTCGTTCGTCGTATCCGGGTATGCGGACGCTCCTTTCGAGCACGTGCAGGAGGTGTATCCCTCCATAGGTCAGTATGATAAAAATGACCGCGCAGGTGAGAAAAATCGGCATGGGCCGATAGCTGGTAGTGGCAATGAAATTCCCCCGGGTCATGATCTCCATCACGCCGATGGCGTAGGTGATCGCCGTGTCCTTGAGCAGGATGCAGTATTCATTGGACCACCCGGGAATCGACAGGCGCAGCGCCTGGGGCAGAATGACATGAATGATGGCTTCGGCCCTGGTAAGGCCCAGGGATTCGGCCGCCATCATCTGTCCCCGGCCGAGGGACTGGATGCTTCCCCGGAACACCTGGGATTGATAGGCGGTACTTCGCAGACCCAGAACGATCATCCCGGACAGGAAGGCCGGAAGGTTGAGCCCGATCAGATTGAACAGCCCGAAGTAGAACAGGAACAGCAGCACGAGGATGGGAACCCCGCGGAAGAACCACACATAGATGCCGATGATCCGGGCGATTGTTTTCCCGCCGTACACTTCCCCGATAGCCATCGGCACCCCCAGAATAAATCCTATCAGGAGCGACCCTATGACCAGGGACATGGTCACCCCCGTTCCCTGCAGGAGAAAGGGGACCGCCCTCACGAGAAGTTCAAATAAATCCGCCACAGAAAAGCCTCCAGATAGAAAAGCCGGATATCCGCTCACATGCAACAGGTCAAATGCAACAGGCACAAGGCGTCCGGCGGCACCCGGTACGTTCTTTCCTTAAATATGTGTGAAAACGGAGAAATTATAGTATTCTAGATATGACCTGTCAATGATACCGGGAAAAAGCGCCTGAACAGTGGCGAGTTTCCCGTCCCCAAGGTTCGTACCACTGTCAGAATAACTCCCCCTGGACGAGGTCCGGCAGCACCTCTACGACCATTTTCTGAAAAATTTTCGCCGTCAGCTCGGTGTCGTAGCTGCTTTGATGGAGCATGTTCAGATTGAACTCGATTCCATAAGTCGCTGCGAGTTCGGACAGCTTCGGGTACTTGCGGACGGTATTGCTCTTCATGGTGCAGAACTGATCACGGCCGGCCATGAACGATACGAACTGTGTGTCGAACTCGATATTGTGGGCCACGAAGAGCCCCGCGTCGGAACAGAATGTCTCAAAGTCCTGGTCGTCACGGAAATACACCGGCCAGTCGCGGCCCGTTCTCCGTTCGGTGATCACATTGGTGGAGAGGCCGTTGATACGGATGGCCGATAAATTTTCCGGTTCGATGGAAAAATAGTACCGTTCGAAGGAATCGATCAAGCGCAGGGGCTGCAGATCGCCGGTTTCGCTGTTTGCGCTGTCGAGAAGAAGCTTCAGGGCGCTGCAGGAGAGAACGCTGCTGTCGTGGTAGAGGCCGTTGGTTTCCAGATCGAAGACGATAACCGGATCGGACCGGTGCTTCTGCATCAGCGGGAGAAGGTCCTCTTTCATAAAAAACTGATTGCGGCCGTTCATTCAATCTCCTCCTCGAAGATGCGCAGAGCTTCCGGCAGGGCCGTGCGGCCGAGGCCCAGGCGGAAAAAACCGTCCGGCATATCGAAGAGCGGACCCGGAAGCATCAGGAGACTTCGCTTCTCTATCAGTCTCTCGGAGAAATCGGTGGACGAACGTCCGTCACGGAAGCGCGGGAAAATAACGGAACTTCCCTGTCCGGGTATGATCTCGATTGCGGGATGGTCGTTGCCGAATCGTGCGATTACATCGAGGTTCTCCCGAACGATGTCGAGGCCGCGGCCGGTCAGTTCGTCGCTGTGCTCCACCGCCAGACCCGCAAGCAGTTCGGAGGGCGCGGATGAACAGATAGTGGTGTAATCCTTGAGGACGGCTACAGGATCCAGGAGCCCTGCGGTTTGAGATGCCAGCCATCCTATCCGCAGCCCGGGGAGGCCATAGCTCTTCGAAAGCCCCGACAGGCTGACGGCATGTTCGTAGAGATCGCAGAAGGGTTCGGAGGATACACCCGGATCATATTCCAGCTTCCAGTACATCTCGTCGGCCAGCAGAAGCGTACCGGACGGCCGGAGAATTTCAACGAGGTCCTTTTTTTCCTGAAGGGAGAGACAGAGACCCGTTGGATTGTGCGGAATGTTTATGATGACCATTTTCGTGTCCGCACTGAGCGCGTCCCGGAGGAAGTCGAAGTCCAGACGCCACCGCCCTTCTTGCAGTTCCGCCTGCCACCTGGTAACCCTGCAGCCTATGGCTTCCGGGACTGCCTGCAGCGACTGGTATGCAGGGGACATGACGATGACATGATCTCCCTGTTTGAGATGGGCCTGAAGGGTAAGAAAGATCGCCTCTTCGGGTACAGCCACAAGCACCCCTTCGGCCGGCGCTCTTCTATAGAGCTTGCTGATTCCCTCCCGCAGATGCGGGTGGCCGGAAGATTCGGTGTATCCGAGGTGCAGCGCTTTGAGCTCGTCTATTTGATCCTCTCTCCCGTATCGCAGAAGTTCCTCCACCGTCATCGACTCACAGTCGGATGTACTCATCTGATAGCGGACATTGAATTCGTGGGCGGCGAAAAAACGTTCCAGCTTAAACGGCTCAATTCTCATGATAACTCCTTGTGTCTTTGCCCCACCGGCTCAAGGATCCGCGGTAAGATCCGAGTCTGTATCAATATCATACACGCAGCCGGGGGTATCCACGTCCAGGTTCAATACCTTCCTCTGATGCTTTTGACTGTGGGCGGCGAAAACCCTGCGCATGTCCGCTTCGTAGCTCTGCTCCCGAATGGCAGCCGCGACGCTGCGGCGGAGAAGCACCGGATGTCCGGGCTGTCCCCTGTAGACCGGCCGGATAATATCCGCCTGTCCGTCGCGGCCGATCTCCTCTGCGAGCCGGGTAAAAAGCGCAGCCGGAATGGCGGGCATGTCGCCGAGGGTGATAAAGAACCACGGTGTATTCACCAGAGCGGTCCCGGTCTGGATCGAGCTGAACATGCCGCGTTGATACTCCTTGTTGCGTATGCATTCCACTTTTTTATACGTAGAAAAGAGGGCCTCCAGTTCTTCTCCCCGGTACCCGCATACCAGAACGATCCGTTCGCAGACCCGGAGAGTCTTATCCACGATGTGCTGTATCATCGGGCGTCCCATGAAATCGATCAGCGGCTTCCATGAACACATCCTGGAGGAGAGTCCGGCTACTGGTATGATGCAGTCGAATCGGCTTTCAGGATTCATAGAGTAAAGTGTAGACCTTCGGAAGGGTTCGATAAAGGGTATGGGACAATTTTTTTCACCCCCCATCTTCCCACCCTTCATGCATTCAGCTACAATGCGTTCATGATTGCAACTATTGTGAACTGTATTACGGTGTTCCTCGGTTCTCTGCTGGGTTTACTGATCCACAAGAGTATGAGCCCCCGGATCAAAGAGGTCGTCTACATAGGCGCCGGCCTGATTTCTCTGGCTATCGGGATGCAGATGACCTTCGAATCGCAGCGGATTGTCTACATGGCCCTTGCCGTCATTCTCGGCGGTATGCTCGGGACTTACTGGAGGATCGAGGATGGTATCATGCACTTCGGCGACTGGCTTCAGCGGACCTTCGTTCCCAGGCGTGAATCTGAAAGTGAAAGTACATTCGCTCAGGGCTTCCTCGACGCTTCCGTGCTTTTCTGTGTCGGAGCCCTGACCATCGTGGGTGCCATCAAGGCGGGCGCGGAAGGGGACTACGATCTGATCCTGATGAAGTCTGTCCTCGACGGCTTCATGGCAATCATGTTTTCCGCTGCAATGGGCATCGGCGTGATGTTTTCCATAATTACGATTCTGATTTATCAGGGGGGACTGACCCTTCTCGCCGGCGTCATCGGCCCGCTCATAGGCGAACTCGGGCTTGCGGAGATCTCAGGCACCGGAGGTATCCTGATTCTGATGATTGGATTGAATCTGCTTAAGATCAAGGAGATCAAGACGGGGAATTTCCTGCCGGCCCTGCTGATCGTGCTGATTTTTACGACCCTCGATCCGATAATCGTGCCGTTTTTACAGAATATTTCTTTTTAAGGAGTGGTCCGAACCGTGGGGATGAACGGAAGGAAACTACAGGAGAAGAAAGGTTTTATCTCCGACATGGACGGGGTAATCTATCACGGCAATCAGCTGCTGCCCGGGGCGAAGGATTTCGTGGAATGGCTCAAGCAGGAGGATAAAAAATTCCTCTTCCTGACGAATTCCAGCGAAAGGTCTCCGAAGGAGCTCCGGCAGAAGCTGCTGCAGCTTGGAATCGACGTGGAGCTCTCTCATTTCTATACGAGCGCCCTCGCTACCGCGGGCTTCCTGGCCGGTCAGAAGCCCGGCGGAAGTGCATATACCATCGGGGAACCGGGTCTTACCAACGCCCTCTACGACGCGGGCTTCGTCATGGATGACGTTGATCCTGATTATGTGGTAGTTGGTGAGACGCGCAGCTACAGTTTCGAAAAGATAGAAAAAGCCATCAATCTCGTGTTGAAGGGGGCCAAGCTGATTGGGAC
>JBNGED010000085.1:0-8020 GCA_049975605.1 Sediminispirochaetaceae bacterium
GTACTGTTCGGTATGGCTGCGGATAAAACTCAGGGCGATTTGTGCGCTCTCTTTCATAACATCACCGAGGCTCCCTGTAAGGATGAGCTTCCCTTCTCCCGGCAGAAGCGACACCTCTACGGGAAGAATTTTCCCCCCGAGTTCGGTCCAGGCAAGGCCGTGGGCCAGTCCCGAAGCGGAGGATTTGTATACCAGATCGTTCTCGAAGACCGGCGGTCCGAGGTATTTCTTGAGGCTTTTCTCGGCGATCACCACCTTGAACTCCGGTCTTTGGTCGTCCTCGGAAGGGAGACAACCGGTCTTTACCGCTTCCCTGGCGATCTTCCTGATGATACCGGCGATCTGCCGTTCGAGATTGCGGACCCCCGACTCCATCGTGTACGTTCGGATGAGCGAGAGCACCGCGGGACGCTGGAACTGTACATCCGCCCATTCCAGGCCGTTCTCCTTGAGCTGCTTCGGAATAATGAACTGCCTGGCGATCTGTTCTTTTTCCAGATCGGTGTAGCCGGGAATTTCGATGATCTCCATCCGGTCCCTGAGGGCGGGCGGAATGGAGTGGAATGAGTTGGCCGTGGTGATGAACATGATGTGGGAGAGATCGTAGGGGACCTCGAGGTAGTGGTCCATGAAGGTCGAGTTCTGTTCCGGATCCAGCACCTCCAGCAGGGCCGAAGCCGGATCGCCGCGGAAGTCGTTGCTGAGCTTGTCGATCTCATCCAGGAGGAATACGGGATTGATGGTCCCCGCCTTGCGCAGGGATTGAATAACCTTACCGGGAAGGGCACCGACGTAGGTCTTCCGGTGGCCCCGGATCTCGGCTTCATCCCGGACTCCGCCGAGAGAGACCCTGATGAACTCGCGGTTGATGGCCCTGGCCACGGAACGGCCGAGGCTGGTCTTGCCGGTACCCGGCGGCCCGACGAAGCAGAGTATCGGCCCCTTGACCCTTTCCTGCAGCTGCCGTACTGCCAGAAAGTCGAGGACCCTCTCCTTGGGTTTCTTCATGTTGTAGTGATCTTCGTCGAGGATCTTCTCGGCCAGTTCGATATCGCGGTTGTCTTCGCTCTTGTTGCTCCATGGAAGGTCGGCCAGCCACTCCAGATAGGTGCGGAGAACTCCCGATTCAGGCGACATCGGCTGAAGCTTGGCGAGCCGGGCGGCTTCCTTCTCGGCCTTCTCCATAATCTCGGTGGGCGGGTTCTTGGCTTTGATCCTCTCGCGCAGCTCATTGGCGCCGCTTGCGTCATCCTCGTCCCGTCCGAGCTCTTTGTTGATCTGACGGATCTGTTCGTTCAGATAGTATTCCTTCTGGTTGCGCTCAAGCTTCTTCTTGACCCTGACGTTGATCTTGTTCTGCAGGGATATGACTTCATTCTCGGCTTCCAGGATCACTGCCAGCGTCTCTAGGCGTTCACGCGTGTTCACGATAGAGAGAATTTCAACCTTTTTTTCCGTTGCGAGGGTCGTGTTGGCGCAGATCAGGTCCACCAGTTTGTCAGGCAGTTCAGTCTTCTGGATGGTCTCGATTATCTCCTGGGGGACCTTCTTCTGCAGCTTGGCATATTTTTCGAAGGCCTGAACGACCGTCGCGATGAGAGGTTCGAGTTCACTGTCATGGCTGCGGGAGTCTTCGAGGGGATGGACAAGTACCCGCCGCATCTGGTCCTTCTCCTCGTATCTTTTGATGATGCCCCGCTGACGTCCTTCGGCGAGTACGCGGATGGTTCCATCCGGAAGCTTCAGCATCTGAAGGACTTTACTGACCGTGCCCGATTGATAGATATCATCTTTACCGGGTGATTCGGCGTCGTTTCTCTGACACACCAGAAAGACGAGGCGGTCGCCGGTCATGCTCTCCTCGATCGCCTTGATCGATTCGGCGTTACCGGCGAAGAATGGAATAACCATGTGGGGGAACACAACAAGCTCCCTCAGAGGTACCAGAGGGAGCGACTTTTTAGCGCCTTTGGTCAGAGATGAGATTTTCATGCGCTTTTCTTTTTGTACTGGATCTCCGGTTTGGTCGAATTTACGATGACATCGCGGTTCACTACCACCTGCTTCTCCCCTTCGATGGAGGGCAGTTCGAACATGATGTCGATCATTATGGCTTCCACGATGGACCGCAGTCCCCGGGCGCCGGTCTTTCTCTCGATGGCCTTCTCGGCAATGGCTTCGATAGCTTCGTTATCGAAGACGAGATCGATTCCGTCGATCTTCAGTGAACTCTTGTACTGACGTATCACCGAGTTCTTCGGCTCGGTAATGATCCTCTTCAGATCATCCTTTGAGAGTTCGTTCAAGGTAACGTGGATCGGCAGCCGGCCGATAAACTCAGGGATAAGGCCGAATTTTACCAGATCGTCCGGATGCATGTGCTTGTACAGTTCCACCAGGTCCTTTTCCTTGGAAGACTGAATATCCGCCCCGAATCCCATGGGATGCAGGCTCACCCTTTCTTCGATTATCCGGTCCAGACCAACGAAGGCCCCGCCGACTACGAAGAGGATGTTGGAAGTGTCGATCCGGATCATCTCCTGGTTGGGGTGCTTCCGCCCGCCCTGGGGGGGAACGGAGGCGATCGTGCCTTCGATGATTTTCAAAAGGGCCTGCTGGACCCCTTCGCCGGATACATCCCGGGTAATGGAGACGTTTTCCGACTTACGGGCGATCTTGTCGATCTCGTCGATATAGATAATACCCCGTTCGGCGGCGGCGATGTTGTTCCCCGCGGCCTGAATGAGCTTCAGGAGGATGTTCTCGACGTCCTCACCGACGTAGCCCGCTTCAGTCAGGGTGGTGGCATCCGCGATGGCGAAGGGAACCTTCAGCTTACGGGCGAGAGTCTTGGCCAGCAGGGTCTTCCCGGTTCCGGTGGGCCCTGTTATGAGAACGTTAGACTTGTCGAGTTCTACGCCGTCGTCAAGACGGTCCTTGTGACCAATCCGTTTGTAATGATTGTAAACCGCTACAGAGAGGACCTTCTTGGCCGCCTCCTGACCGACTACATATTCATCGAGATACTGCTTTATCTCCACCGGAGTGGGGACGTCTTCCATGAACTCGGTGGCTGCTACCTGTTCTTCCTCATCAAGTATGCGTTTGCATACGTGAACACACTCGTCACAGATATAAACCCCGGGCCCGGCTATCAGTCTGCGGGCATGGTCGGCGCTCTTCCCGCAGAATGAACATATCTTCATACCGTCATTTCTGGTCTTTGACATTCTTTACCCTCACTAATACGTTGTCGACGATACCGTAATCGACGGCCTCCGCGGAGGACATGTAATAGTCCCGTTCGGTGTCCTTGGCAATCGTCTTTTCCGGCTTGCCGGTGTGCAGGGCCAGATACTCGATGATAAGCTGTTTGAGCCGGAGGATCTCTTTGGCGCGAATTCCGATATCGACCGCCTGCCCCTGGGCGCCGCCCCAGGGCTGATGCAGCAGAATACGGGCGCTCGGCAGGGCGAACCGCTTGCCGGCAGTGCCGCAGGCTAGCAGAAGAGCGCCCATCGATGCCGCCTGTCCCATGGCGATAGTCTGTACATCAGGCTTGATATACTGAATAGTATCGTAAATCGCCAGTCCAGCGGTGACACTTCCGCCGGGTGAATTGATATAAACGCTAATGTCCCGTTCAGGATCCACGGATTCAAGGAAGAGAAGCTGCGCGACAACGAGATCGGCGGTCAGATCGTTTATCTCGCCGTCGATAAATACAATCCGGTCCTTGAGTAGTCTCGAATAGATGTCATACGACCGTTCACCCACGCCTGTCTGTTCTACAACTATCGGAACCAGGGTGTTCATCTGTTCATTCATATAATAGCAACCTCGTTCAATTTACTCTTCCTTTAAACTAATTATTATTCTGCATAAAGTCCAGATAGTCGAGTTTCTTGCCCTTCTTTATTTTCGACTGCTCGAGTATAAAATCGAAGAGTTTTCTATTCTGAACGTCGGTTTTCACATAGTCGAGAAGATTATTTTTTTCATACTGCTCCTTGACGGTTTCATAGTCCTGATTCGCGCGCTCCGCCTGGTTCTTGAGCTCTTCGTATACTTCCTCTTCCGTGGCCTCGATCTTCTCCATCTCACGGATCTTTTCAACCAGGAGCTGGAATTTCAGGCTGCGTTCTGCATTCTGCCGCCACTCGGTAAACATGTCCTGTTTGCCCTTCCCCTGGCTTGCAAGGATCTGCAGGACCTGTTCCTCGCCGATCCGTGATTGGGAGATGAAGTTCCTCCACGAGTTCTCGAGTTCGGCTTCTATCATCGATTCCGGCAGATCGATGGAAGTCTGCTCGATTATCTGATCGAACAGTTTCTCGATCTTCGTCTCACGGAGCTTGTTTGTCAGAGATTCATCGAGGTTGTTGCGGATGTCCTTCTTGAGGTCATCGAGGGTCTTATACTTATCGCTCACATCCTGGGCGAGCTCGTCGTCGAGGGCGGGGATGTCCTTCTGCTTGATGGTCTTTACCGTTACCTTGATCCGGGCTTTTTTACCGGCGTACTCTTCGTGTTCGAAATCTGCCGGAAATTCCTTCTCGATGATTTTATCTTCTCCCTTCTGCATTCCGAGAATATCATCGTCGAGCTTGAAGATATTGTAGCCGCTGCCGACGGTGAAGACGAAATCGCTTCGCGAGGTTCCCTCTTTTTCAGTGTCATCTTCATCGAGTTCGGCATAATCGATGGTTACAATGTCGTCCTTCTCGACGGCGCCGTCCTTCTTCTCGACTACCATCGCATTCTGGTCCTGGATGTTCTTCAGTTCGCGCTCTTCATCCTTCCTGGTCACCTTAACTTCCGGAACTTCGATCTCCAGGCCCTTGTATTCTCCAACTTCGAAATCGGGAAATACATCGTAGATCACCGAATAGGTAAAATCCTTGCCCGGCTCGAGCATGATGTTCTCTTCGTCATCAAGTGCGGGCTGCGCATAGGGAAGCGGCTTCTTCTCGATATCTTCAATGGCCTCTTTCAGACTCTCATCGATGATCTCGATGGTGGCTTCCTGCAGGATCCCTTCGCCGTACTTCTGTTCAAGAATCGCGACAGGCACTTTGCCCTTCCGAAATCCCTTAATATGGGCGGATTTCGCATATTTTTTCAGTAATTCGTCATATTTCTTTTGCGCTTCAGTTCCGTCGACTGTTACCGTCAGCTTCACGGAAGACTTTTCAAGATCCTGAATATCTTTCTGTGTTACCATCAAAATACCTCTTCGCTTCACGGAATATTTTTTGAGGCGCCCGCAAAATAGTGATTCTGACAGGACCTCTTGTTATGCTTTATCGATGCATATTGATCGCAGCTGTTAAAATATACACGAATTATTCGTCTAAGGGAACCTTCAGGGACTGGTTCCATTCTTCAGTAATGCTGCCCCAAGGTTCGTACCACATCAGGAAGAAAAAAAAAGCGATCCGAGTTTGCACCAGGATCGCCTTGGAGAGCGAGAGACGGGATTTGAACCCGCGACATCCACCTTGGCAAGGTGGAGCTCTACCACTGAGCTACTCTCGCGTAATTGTCCACATGGTGGATCGGCAACGCAAAGTCACGAACCCTTTGCGAGAGAAGGGACTTGAACCCTTACGCCGCAACGGCACTAGATCCTAAATCTAGCGTGTCTACCAATTTCACCACTCTCGCAGTGATTATACACAAATCAAAAAGATGGTCAACCCGCTCGATTTGATCTGCCTTAGTGAGCCGTGAAGGGATCGAACCTTCGACCCGCAGATTAAGAGTCTGCTGCTCTCCCAGCTGAGCTAACGGCCCAAGTGTCAAAATATACGCCCGGCAGGATTCGAACCTGCGACCTACGGATTCGAAGTCCGGCGCTCTATCCAGCTGAGCTACGGACGCACTTCGTATAAAGCGCCGTCGGACGCTTATGAGGGTGGATAACGGGACTTGAACCCGCAACATCCAGAACCACAATCTGGCGCTCTACCGATTGAACTATATCCACCAAGCGATTTTTGTGCAAGTAATATGTCGATTTTTTAAACTTTTGTCAAGCAGTCTGAGAAGGCAGATTCAAATCCCGGACAAAGAAGCTCTGCGGTCCCTGTTTCTCAGTTCCTTTTCATTTCCGTTCCGCCGTGAGGATGCAGACTGCCGAATGCCACTCCACCGGCGTATTCCCGATCGTCTCCCCGAGCCAGGTCTTCAGTTCTTCGACCGTTCCTGATGAAGCGAGATCCATCAGATAGTCGCCGATGCCTGGATTGTTCCGGCCGGGGGTTAGCCAGCGGTCAATGTCCTGTGTACGTATATACCGCTCTTCGCTGAGGGTGAGGAGCTCGGCCGCGGCGTCGGGAAAACCCGCCTCCTCCGCGGCATCTAAAAGGTCCTGAACGTCCCATGAAATCAGGGGATGTGCAGTGTCGCTGTACAAATGGTTCTCGGCTTCTCCGAGCAGTTCGAGAAACTCCGCGCTGTGGCCTCCCCCGGCCGATGATTCACCGTGTTCCTTTTCAATCTGAAGCGTCACCGCCGCCGTGAGCCGCTGAGACTTACGGGGTACCGACTCTGCGAGGACCAATCTGCCGCCTTCCTGAAGCAGGGAGAAGGCGCTGGACAACAATTCCTTTTTCTCTGATGAACGGATGGTATAGTTCCGGCCGATTACATATTCAAAGGTGGCGGCCCTTTCGGGCTGTTCCTGCAGGTACTCCTCAGGGGATCCCTTCCAGAGTTCCGGCCGTTCGATCTCCTCGAGCTGTGCGGAATAGTGTTCGAGGAGCTCGATCTTGTCCGCACGGGAGGAAGCAATGATGCCGGTGACACCGCCTTCGGGAACACGCCTGAGAGCCTCCCATATCAATGTCCCCTCTTCGGCGCCGAGAATGCAGATTGTATGATGACGGGCGCAGGTAACCTGCTCGAAGATCTTCCTTCTGATGAACTCTATCAAGGCGCTTCTGTTATCGAGTATGCGCTGAATCCAGCGGTCTCTTGACTGATTCATCCGTGAAAAGGTCAGAATCTCTTCATTGTTCTCGAAGAGGGATGCAGCCAGCTGGGCCTCTCGCCTGCGGTTTACATCGTCCGCGATCGATGCTTCGCGCCCCTGACGCGAGGGCTGGTAAAAAAGCTTCCCCTGCAGGGAAGAGGGAAGATACTGCTGTTCGACCCAGTGGTCGCGGTAGGCGTGGGGATAGAGATAACCGGCGCCGTGGCCGAAGCCTTCCGAGTCGCGGTTGGCGTCTTTGAGGTGGGGGGGTATCTCGGCTTTCTGTTCCTGTTCCACGGCGGAGAGGGCGTCGAAGAAACCCATCAGTGAATTGCTCTTGGGTGCGGTGGCCAGGTAGACCGCGGCGTGGGCCAGGTGGTAGCGGCCTTCAGGTAAACCGATCCGGTCGAAAGCGGCGGCCGCCGATTCGACGACAGTCAGCGCATGAGGGTCCGCCATTCCGATATCTTCCGATGCGCTGATCAGCATGCGGCGGAAGATGAATCGGGGGTCCTCTCCGGCGTACACCATTCTTGCCAGCCAGTAGAGCGCCGCGTCAGGGTCGCTGCCCCTCAGGGATTTAATAAAAGCGCTGATGGTATCGAAGTGATAATCCCCCTCTTTATCGTACAGGACGACCTTCTTCTGAATGCTCTGCTCGGCCACATCCATCGAAATGTGGATTTCGGCGCCGTCGGCGGGAGGGAAGGATTCGGGAGTGGTCTCCACTGCGAGTTCCAGGGCGTTCAGGAGACTGCGGGCGTCTCCCGCCGAGACGCGGATCAGGTGCTCGAGCGCTCCCGGTTCAAAGCTTATGGAAAACTTCCCGTACCCCCTTTCGGGGTCCTGAAGGACCTGCCGGGCGATCGCGGTCAGATCGTTGTCGTCAAGAGGCAGCAGCTGGAATATCCTGCTGCGGCTCACGAGGGCGGAGTTCACTTCGAAATAGGGATTCTGGGTCGTAGCCCCGATGAGCACTACCGTTCCGTTCTCAACCCAGGGCAGCAGGGCGTCCTGCTGAGCCTTGTTCCACCGGTGGACCTC
>JBNGED010000086.1:0-8017 GCA_049975605.1 Sediminispirochaetaceae bacterium
TTACCATCTCTTCTATTCCTTCTCTCTTGAAAATATGATGACTCCCGCTCACACGGTCAAGGGTAAAGCCGAATGCCTGAATGAGCCTGATGAAATCGGAAAATCGGATTACCTTCTTGCCCTGTACTATTTGTCGTAATATTTTCTCCGGATTCATTAAATACACAACCTCTATGTGTAGTATAACAAACGAATGAGACTTTTGTCCCGATAGAGACCAGCTCGAATGGAATTGTTACGCTCTGGGTTACAACAAGGTTACAACACTTTGCCGTAATGTATATGATCTATATGACATATTGCCCTACATTGAACGCGAAATTACCATTATACATGCCTAATATATCCAATATAGCTAGAAAATCGCCCTCCTAAGCAGCAGCTCATGCATTCGAATCGCGTCTAGAGGTTCCGCCAGAAGCCGCAAGCCCACTAATTTTTTCACTTTGCGGTAACTAGTGCGTATCATTTTTGTAAATACTCTTCTTATAGCATACGTTCCATGCTATAATTGCACGTGATCAAGACGTTTCGAAGCGAGGCCACAGAAGATATTGATAACGGCAGGCACTCAAAGCGCGCACGAAAAACGTTGCCTACCGAACTGTGGCGCATAGCAGGGAGGAAACTTGATCAGTTGGATTCGGTAGTTTACCTTGAGGAACTCCAAATTCCCCCGGGAAATCGATTTGAAACATTAACAGGTACTCGAAAAGGAGAGTTCAGTATCCGGATCAACGATCAATATCGTGTGTGCTTCAAATGGAGCGCCGAGGGCCCTGTAGACGTGGAAATTACCGATTATCACAGATAATAATGGAGGAAATGATGCGTATACCTACCCATAGAGAACCTACTCATCCGGGAGAGATGCTGCTCGAGGAGTTTTTGAAACCCATGGACATCTCGCAGAAAGAACTCGCCGATGCGATAAAGGTGCCGTTCCAGAGGGTGAATGAAATCGTTCATGGTCGCAGAGGCATATCTCCTTCCACATCTCTACGCCTCGCAAAGTTCTTCGGTACCAGTCCCGATTTTTGGCTAAATCTTCAACAAAAATACGAGCTCTATTGTACTCAGAAGAAAGAGAGAGAAGTCTTGGAAGAAATCAAGCCTAGTCGTAAAGTTAGTTAGATGATGCAGACTCACATCAAATTCACATCAATTTGCCGCAACGTATATGACAGATATGGCAAATACCCTCTATAGTGCCCGAATTTACCGCTACACGTGCCGAATATGCCCAATAGAGATAGAAAATCGCCCTTCTAAGCAGCAGCTTATGCGTTCGAATCACGTCCGGGGAATACAACAATAGGACACGTACGTTCCTCAGAGTTGATGGATGGCGATCCGAGCCATCCGTCTCTGCACCTGTACCTGCACTAGTTATTGCCGATGCGGGTAGTTAGGGATTCGTGCGGCGAACATGCCTGAGCGTATCGCCAGGGGAACACCGTTGCCCGGCTGTACCGTCGAGCCTGCATACGTGAGGTTGCGGATCTTCGGATCGCGGTTATTCGGTCTGAATCCGAACCGGTTGTATTTACCGGAGAGACCGAACACCGATCCGCCGAGGCTGCCGAAGCGCTGCTCCTGATCATCCGGCGCCATGATCTCCTGCGCGTGAGTCTGCAGTTCAAGTTTTGTTTTTTCCTGGAACTGGCGGATCATTTTTTCCGCAATTGCCTGCTTGCGGGCGCGGTAGTCGATTCTCTGGGTGGACGGCAGGACCGTCACGAGGAAGAGGGACGGCTTTTCCCGCTCCGTGTAACAGGCATAGATGAGAAAAGAATCGGGCAGTTTGCCGTCATCTATCCTTCGGTGCCCCTTTTCGTAATCCTCCGGAATGATGAAGCTGTGATGAGGGAGGGCGAGCTTATCGGTGCCGAGACAAACCGCAAAGTACGCATGGGCTGCCGTATGCTCCGTCGTTCTGCCGAGCATGGTTTGAGCCAGCGAATAGTCCACCGCCGCAATGCAGTGATCGAAAATGCTGTCGTCCAGTATGATCCTGTTCTTCTCCGGCCTGATCGTTTTCACCTCTTGATTGCAATGGACTTCCACCCCCATTTCGAGGCAGGCTGCATACATCTCTTCAACTATCCGGTATATTCCGCCTTCCGGATAGTATATCCCGTCGATAAGCATCATCATCGGGGCGAAAAGGGCGGCGGAATCGGCGTCCTTGATAAGTTTCTCGGTATAGGCTGGATAGGTTGAAAGGAGCCCTTTCAGTTCCCTGGAGTGAAACGTCCTCACTGCCGTGCTAAGAGGTCTGAAGACACGTGCGGTAAGTGCAAGCCTGCTGACACCCATCAGGTCGAACACTCCTGTAATCGGATGATCGAGCACTGTGTTTCTAATAATCGGCAGCGCCTTCTCGAACCGCGCCATCATTGCTGTGAGAAGCTGCCGGTCATGCTCATCGAGGACAGACCTGAAGCCGGTTCTGCTGACTTCGAGCAGCTGATCGATGCAGAAGCCGAAGTCAGGGGTCTCGCTGAATGTAAGCGGATTTGCCTTGCCGGCAGCTTTGAACAGTTCGTCGAATACCCAGAGCTCGGTGATCATAGACGGGCCCATTTCGAAGGTATAGCCGTTTTTTCTGCATTCCCATATGCGGCCTCCCACGCTCCCATGTTTTTCAAAGAGCGTGACGTCATGTCCCTGTGCCCTGGAGTGTATCGCGGCCGAGAGCCCCGCAACGCCTCCGCCGATTACCGCAACTTTCATCTCTATTTCTCCTTCACACGCTTCTTCTTACGCGGGCGGCTAATCTGATATGCAGCCGACTTCATCAACCGAATGCGTAGACCGACCATACTACAATTGTCAGATAAGCCATGAAGCAGTGCAAGGTGTACAGCGGAAAGAAGAGCGGGCGGCAGTGCAGCTGAAAAATGAACACAAGAGCTGCGGAGATTTATCCGGTGCTCCGAAGACAAACTGCTGCGGCCCAGGCGGTGCTTGCCGCGTAGAGCAGGAGAAGAAGAGCGAGCAGCGGCGAGGCGGAGAGGGCAAGTAAACCGGTCAGCAGAATCAGGGCCGACAGGACCAAAGTCACCACATATGCCCAGGATCTGTCTTGCCGCAGGCCCATGACTGCGCTGAACCGGGCGGCTGCAAAGGGCAGGAGAAAGAGGAGCACCGAGACCGAAAACATTCCGACCATGGTTCCCATCTCTCCAGAGGCAAATCCGTGATAACCCAGGATCATGATACATATGATGATGCCCACCGCGAGTACAACTTCGATGATTCCCGTAATCAGGAGAAAACGCCGCGATCGATGTCGGACCGCTTTTCTGTCTTTCACACATACAAGTATAGTGCAATTTCTCGCTGCGGTAAATCTGAACCGCACGGGAAAATCCGGAGGCTCTTTCCAGAATTTTGTGCGCCTGGTTATTGTGCACATGGTTATTGTGCACCTGATTCTGAGATGGCCGGAGCGTTCATCGGCCCTTCTTACTCATTGCCCAGGTTCTACAACCGGGCTTCCTCCTCGAGTTCGTCCCGGTTGTAGAATTTCGCCAGGCCGCCGGCGGATGTCTCGCGGTAGTTCGCGGACATGTCGCGGCCGGTCTGCAGCATGGTGTCGATCACTTCGTCGAAGCTGACCAGGTGGCGGCCGTCGGAAAGGGTAGCGTACGCGGCTGCGTCGATTGCGCGGGTGGCGGCGACGGCATTCCGCTCGATGCACGGGATCTGCACCAGTCCGAGGACCGGGTCGCAGGTGAGACCGAGGTGGTGTTCGAGTCCCATTTCAGCGGCGTATTCGATCTGCCGCGGGGTCCCGCCCAGGAGCTGGGCAGCCGCGGCGGCGGCCATGGCGCAGGCGGTCCCGACCTCGCCTTGACAGCCCACTTCCGCCCCGGAGATGGACCCGTTGGTCTTGACGAGGTTCCCTATCAGACCGGCGGTGGCCAGGGCCCGGATGATGCGGCTGTCCTGGAACTGGAAGGTCTCCTGCAGCGTCTTCAGCACCGCCGGAAGCACGCCGCTTGCCCCGCAGGTAGGGGCGGTCACCACCGTTCCTCCGCAGGCGTTCTCTTCAGAGACAGCCAGGGCGTAGGCGAAGGTGGTGCTGATGCTGTGGATGAATCCCCCTGCATTGCGGCTCTTCATGGCGTAGGCGGAGGCTTTGCGCGGAAGCTTCAGCGGCCCGGGAATCAGCCCTTCGTTGTCGATTCCTCTCTGTATCGCCGCCTGCATGGTCTTCCACACTTCAGCCAGATAGTCCGCAAACCCGCCATCCTCGTGGTCGAAGACATATTCCCAGAAGCTCTTTCCCTCTTTCTCCGCCCAGGGGAGGAGTTCCCGCATGGTGGTGAGGGGATAGTCTGCCTGAGGACTCGAACCGATCCTGTCAGGGGACAGGGCTGTCCCGGCGCTGTCAGTTGAGCCCGCCAGGGCGCCGCCGCCGACACTGAAATAGAGCCATTCATTGGCGGAGTTCCCGTCTTCATCCAGAGCTTCGAAGCGCATTCCGTTCGGATGGGCCGGCAGGTTCACATCCGGCCGCCACACGATTACCGTACGGTCCTCCGGAAGTTCGCGCAGAACAGCCTGATCGGTCAGGTGGCCCTTGCCGGTAGCAGCCAGACTCCCGTACAGGGTGACTCTGAACCGGGATGCATCGGTGTGATCCTGGAAAAAAAGACGGGCCGCCCGGGCTGGACCCATGGTGTGACTGCTGGATGGACCGATTCCAATACGGTAGAGTTCCCGAAGGGATTCCATGACTCCTGCTCCTCTTGCTGCTGGCTCGAAGATTAGCGCTCGGGAAAAGCTCGGGACTGACATGCCGTGGCAGACATTCCGGGGCCTGCGTGATCGCCCTCAATCTTCGGTTGGAATAATTATATCTTCGCCGGGGGAGCTTCGTCCAGTGACACATTTACCAGTGAGGGCGGAGCAGGGGATGAATTGACAGCGGCCTGTTTTTTCCCTATCGTCCCTGTATGAAAGAGTATCGGAACATAGTGATCGAGGATCCCGCCGAACATGTGGCGCTGGTGCGCCTCAACCGCCCGAAAGTGATGAATGCCCTGAGCAAGGCGCTGCTCATCGAGCTCGCGGATTTTCTGTCCGGGGCGGAAAAAAATGAGGACCTGCGGTGTGTCGTGCTGACAGGGAACGACCGGTCCTTTTCAGCCGGCGCGGATATCAAGGAGATGCCCGAAGGGGGTATTCCGATGTGGGGGGAGAAGGACAGGCTCCTCAGCTGGAAGACCGTCGAGCATTTCAGGAAGCCCCTGATAGCCGCGGTGAACGGCTGGGCCCTCGGAGGCGGATGCGAACTGGTGACCCTCTGCGACTTCGCGATAGCAGGCGAGTCGGCGCGTTTCGGCAATCCCGAGGTGAAGATTGCGGCCTTTGCCGGGGACGGGGGGACCCAGCGTGTCCCGCGGCTGATCGGGAAGAGCCGCGCCATGTACATGCAGCTGACCGGCGAGCCCGTCGACGCGGCGACTGCCTGTGCGTGGGGGCTCGTCGTCGAAGTCACTCCGGATGATCGGACGGTACCCCGGGCCATCGAGATCGCACGGACTATCGCAAAATGGTCCCCGGTGGCGACGCGGATGATCAAGGAAGAGATCAGGATGAACGACAGCAATCCGCTGAACGAAAGCCTGAGCCTCGAGAGGAAGCTTCTTCTCTGGCAGACGGAGGATCACGACGAGGGAATCGCGGCCTTCGTCGAGAAAAGGGAACCGAAGTTCAAGGGGCGTTGATGCCTGTATCCGGGGCAGCGCGGCTGAATTGCATTACCGCCCCTCTTAACGCATGTGCCGGAACGAGTCCTTCAGCCCCATGGCCCCTTCCCTGAACAGACGGGGGTCCATCTCCTTCAGTCCGGGATCGACCCTGACCTCGAAGCCTATCTGGTCGAGCACATCCTCCTGCAGCCGGACTCCCGGGGCGATCTCCCTGAGGACCAGTCCGTTTTCGCCCATCTCGAAGACCGCCCGTGCGGTTATGTAGGTCACCTGCTGTCCCCTTTTTCGTCCGGAACGTCCGTTGTAGCTGATCTGGCCGACCTTTGGAACGAATTTTTTAAATCGTCCCTCTTCCAGTATTTCGAGCTTCCCCCTGCTAATCCCGAGCTTCAGCCCTCCGCCTGTGAGGGTCCCGCTGAAGACCAGGCGGCCGGCGTTCTGGGAGATGTTGATGAAGCCCCCGGCCCCGTCGTTCCTGCTGCCGAAGCGGGTCACGTTCACGTTCCCCTCCGGATCGACCTCCGCGAATGATAAAAAAGCTGCGTCCAGACCGCCTCCATCGTAGAAGTCGAATTGATACGGCTGATCGATGATGGCACGGGGATTGCGGGCCGTCCCGAATTCCCTGGCGGCACCGGGAATACCTCCGATCACCCCCGCCTCGACAGTCAGAGTGATGGAATCGGAGATCCCTTCCTCCGCGGCGACATTGGCGATCCCCGCCGATATCCCCACTCCCAGGTTGATGACGTCATCCGGCCGCAGCTCGAAGGCGGCCCGGCGGGCGATCACCCTGCGGTGATCCAGGGGGTCCGGAATGATGGCGGACACCGGGATCCGCGTCTCGCCGCAGACGCTCGGATCGAACCTGGTGCCGTAGGTCTGCCACTGACCGGGATCCACGACGATGCCGTCAATGAGATATCCGGGGATCCGGACCATCTGAGGATGGATCGACCCCCTTTCGGCGGTCCTTTCGACCTGGCATACTACCGTACCGCCGGCATTGTGCACCGCCGCGGCTATCGAAAGTTCCTCCCGTGTGGCCGGTTCGTGCTCCATCGAAATATAACCGTCCTCGTCGGCGGTGGTACCCCGGATGAAAGCGATGTCCGGCACCGGCGCCTTGTAGAAGAGCCACTCCCGGCCGGCAAGCTGTACGACTTCCACCAGGTCCTCCCTGGCGCGGGAGTTCATTTTCCCCCCTTCGAGACGGGGATCGATGTAGGTGTCCAGGCCGACATGGGTGATCACCCCGGGCTGTCCGGCCGCCATTGCCCTGCACATCTGCGACAGGACCCCTTGGGGGAAGTTGTAGGCTTCGATCGCGTCGGTCACGATCAGCTCTTTCATGAACTTCAGCTGGATCCCGTAGTTGCCGCCGATGACTCTTTTCACCAGACCCCTGTGCGCGAAGTGGTTCAATCCGGCATCGTCCGAGTCGGCAGCCCCTACGCCGGTTACATGCAGCAGCGTCAGATCACGGGGCGCTCCGGTCTCCAGATACCGCTTCTCCACCGCCGCGTATATCGTCTCCGGGGCCATGCCTCCGTTTCCTCCGATGATCACGACATCTCCGTCTTTGATGAGGCCCGCCGCCTCGGAGGGGGAAAGTATCCTGCACTTCATGATTGCTGTCTCCTTATACTACCTGTTCGATGCCGCAGCGGATCTAAAGATATACCTATCTACCGTCAGGAGCCGGCCGCACCGCACTCCAGCATCTGTATGGTGAATTGACTGTACTCTAATAGTACATAGTAGGGAGAGTTCTCCCGGCCCGCAAGACCCGGACGGCGAAGGAGACGGAATGAGTTCCCGGAGGCGGTATCGGCAATTCTGATGCGGTTGTTGGGTACCTGGTTATCGTTTAAGGGTATACACGCCGAAAAGAAAGTAAGCTGGTCCGGAAAAACAGGTTTTTCTACAGTATATTAATACTACAGGAATATGCTGCGTATGCGGAAATATGCCGCGCTTTTATTGTTTCTTTTTTCTCTCGGCAATCTCAATGCTCAGGACATGGGCACGGACCTGCCGATGACTGTCGCCGCCCGGATCGAAGGCCCTCAGGGAGAAAACACATATAAATACAGAGAGCTCTTCATCAAGAGCCTGCGGATTGAGCTGAAGAACGAGGGGATACAGCTGACTGATGAGACTGATCCGGATGTATTGATCTTTTACTCCTACGATGTGAACGGGGACAAAATAAGCTTCCACATAGAGGCGCAGGCGCCGGAGGGCGGGACGGTCATTTTTTCCAGCTCCGAAGATGAAGAGCTGCGGTT
>JBNGED010000087.1:0-7963 GCA_049975605.1 Sediminispirochaetaceae bacterium
CCCCCAGGATGATTATGGATAACGACGTCCCCGTCTTCCATGAAAGGATAGACAGCCGGAGCCGACACATCATTTCCGCGGGCGACTGTTTCGACTTCACCTATCAGACCGTCTTCGTCCATCCGTCCGACGCACAGCACTTCCTGTCCCTCCGCCTCGCGGACCGCTTCCCGGATAATATCTATAACTGCAGGCGTGAAACGCTGACCACTTTTCATGTCGTGATTATAGCCTCTTATTTCAATTTGTTATATTATGTGGGCATGGAAATTTCTTTCTACAAGGTCTTTCTCGGTACCCGTGATTACGTCCTGATAAACGGGTTTCATCAGCCGCTTCCCTCCGAAGACCGGATCGAAGATTTCGCCCGCCAGATTTGTCACCGGCACACAGGAGTCGGAGGAATGGGTCTCCTCATCCTTGAACCCGACAGTGAACACAGCGCGGCGCTTCGGTTCCTGGCTCCGGAAGGTCCTGAGAGCGCACCGTCTTCAGCGGTCCTGATGTGCGCTTCCCGGTACGTGTTCGATTACGGCCTGGCACAGAAAGAGGAGATCGTTCTGCAGACTAGTGCAGGACCATCGACCCTTCAGTGCATCGACAGCCGGCATTTCAGTCTGCTGGTCGGTACGCCGACCTCCGACGGCATCCGCCCCATTGTTCCCGGTCAGGCTGTGGACTATCAGGTACAGATAAAGACTGGCGGAAGGACCGTCAGCTGTACTCCCGTTCAATTTACGAACCCCCTTGCCGCAATATACATGACCGAGCGCCAGGAACAGGTACATGATCCCCTTGAGATGAAAGACGGAATCTATCTGCCGGTGTATTACCGGGTATTCAGTTCCGAGGAGATCGAACTGCCGCGGCTCTCATCCGATGAGATCGACAGCATCGAGGCTGCCGCCGCCGCGGCGGTCGCAGCAGTGTCCAACGGTTTCTGCGAACGCGATGCGGTGGTACTGCAGCCCGACGGGGGACAGTTTTTTTTCGAGTGGAATGAGCGCAGCAACAGCGTGTTCATAACCGCTACTCCCCGCTATGCCTTTGCCGGATCATTTGCCTTTGAAGAGGAGGAGTATGGACCCGCTGATTGAACGATTCGAGCGAATACTGCGTTCCTTTCTCAACAGCGGTGCCGCCGACGACAGCTGGGAATACGCCTCTGAAGACCGGGATTTCCAGGATGCCTACGCTGAGCTGGATGAGTTCCTCCAGTCGGGCCGGAATAAAGATTCCGGCGGTTGGGCACATTCCGGCGGCGGTACTCACTCGGACGGCAGGACCGGCACCTATGACGAGCGGTTCCGCACGCCCCCCGAGACTTTGCGGCAGGATTACAGCAGGCTGAAGGTTCCCTTCGGAACGTCCTTCGACGAGGTCCGCAGTTCATACCGTGCGCTTATGAGACGGCACCATCCCGACCTCCACTCCGCGGATCCTTCCAGGCACGCGGAGGCCACTCGCATAGCCCAGGAGCTTAATCTATCGTATCAGAGAATCAAGGCGTGGGAACTCGCCAAACGCGGGGCGTGAAAGGTCTCAGTGTTCGAGCTTGTATTCCTGGATCTTGCGGTGGAGGGTCTTCCTGCCGATTCCAAGGACATCCGCCGCTCTTGATTTGTTCCCGTTTTCATGCACCAGGGTCGCACGGATCATGGCCCTCTCCGCATCTGCCAGGCTGCTGCCGACATCAATCTTGACGTAGTCGGTGTCCGAACCGGATGTCACGTTCGGCGGCAGATCTTCAAGAGTGATGATGCGGTCCCTGGCCATTACGACGGCACTCTCGATACAGTTCCGAAGCTCCCTGATATTTCCGGGCCAGTCATAGTTGTACAGTACCAGGTTGGCCTTCGAATCGATACCCTCGATCTCCTTCTGATTCTCTTCGCTGAATTCCTTCAGGAAGGCGGAAACCAGCAGGGGGATATCATCCTTCCGCTCGCGCAGCGGCGGAACTTCTATGTTGACCACATTCAGGCGGTAGAAGAGGTCCTCTCTGAAGCGCCCGTCCTCGATCTCCTGCTTCAGATCGCGGTTGGTGGCCGATATAATCCTAACATCCACTTCCTGCGTCTTTTCCCCGCCGACCCGCTCGAACTTCTTGTCCTGCAGCACCCTCAGTATCTTTATCTGCACCTGCTGACTGATCTCCCCGATCTCATCCAGAAAGAGGGTGCCGGTGTGGGCCAGCTCGAAGCGCCCGCGTTTCATGGCAACCGCCCCCGTGAACGCCCCCTTTTCGTGTCCAAAGAGTTCGCTCTCGAGCAGGCTCTCGGTGAGGGCTGCACAGTGAACCTTCACATAGGGTTTGTCCCTGCGGTTGGAGAGCTCGTGAATTGCGTCGGCAACAACCTCCTTTCCCACGCCGCTCTCTCCGGTGATCAGGACCGAAGCACGGGTCGCTGCAACCTGTTCGATCATCTGCAGGATCTTCTGCATATGGGAGTTTTTACCGATCAGACTGCCGCTGCCGCGCTGCCGTTTGAGGCGGTCCACCTCTTCCTGCAATTGACGGTGCTTCAGCACCAGTTCCCGGTTCGAAAGGGCCCGGTTCGCCAGCTGTGTCAAATAACCCAGGTTCACCGGTTTGGTGATGAAATCAAAGGCACCGTTCCTCATTGCGTTGACAGCCGTCTCTATAGTGCCGTGACCGGTGAGAATGATGACCGGTATGGTGGGATATGCGGAAGTCACCCTCTTCAGAAGCTCTTCGCCGCCCATTCCCGGCATTTTCAGATCGGCGATGACGAGATCGACGTTCTCTTCGTTGATCAGGGCCCAGCCCTCGTTGCCGTTTTCCGCGAGAAGGGTCCTGTATCCGTCCATTTCCAGAGACCTGCCCAATCCTTCTCTGATATTTTTTTCATCATCCACGATCAGGATAGTAAAATTCATTCATCCTCTCCCTTCCAGTCAAGCAGCCGCTTCTCGCTGTCCGGTATCGGCAGACTGAGAGTGAAGACCGTCCCTTCCCCCTCCCTGGAATTTACAGTGATCTCCCCGCCGTGCTCCTTGATCACCTTGTAGACCACCGTCAGACCGAGACCCGAACCGAACTCCTTGGTAGTATAGTACGGTTCGAATATCTTCGCCATCTGTTCGTCGCTCATCCCGATCCCGGTATCGGCAATATCGATGTGAACGAAGCCGCTGTCTTCCCGGGTCGTAACGGTGAGGGTCCCGGAAGGCTGCATGGCCGCCATTCCGTTCTTGATCACGTTGATGAGCGCCTGTTTTATGTACTTCGCATCGACATCCACCTTCGGAAGGCTGGAAGCAAGGTTCTTCTCCAGCCTTATGTTGCTCTCGCTCAGCTCATACTGTATGAATTCGATGATCTCCTTCACTACCTTGTTGATGTTGCCCCTTGTCAGGTTAGTATCCATCGGACGTACCGCGAACAGGAAGTCGACCACGATACCGTTCAGCCGTTCGATCTCCTCGGTAATTACTTCGAGATATCGTCCAGCTGTCTCTTCATCGAGACAGGCGTTCTGTCTGAGGGCCTTCTGGATGAGCTGGATGTGAATACCGATAGAACCAAGAGGATTCTTGATCTCATGTGCTACGGAGGCTGCCAGTGTTGTCAGAGAAGCCAGACTTTCGGCCCTCCGGAGGCGGGCCTCCTTCTTGCGCCGTTCAGTAATGTCTCCGACCAGGATCAGGTTCCCTCTGAACTCCTCATCCTTGCGGACGGGTACCACCGAGATCGCGATGGTGCGTCTTGAACCGCTCCCGGCGAGGGTGAACTCTTCTTCTTCGGCAACGCTGCCTTTGGTGAGAACATCATGGAGGAATTCGGCGATCTCTTCATCGGTGACAACGGTCCACACCTCCTGGTCCTCCAGATCGCACCTGCTCAGCGGCAGCAGACCCCGCACGATCTGATTGCAGAAGACCACACGGTATTCCAGATCGGTGAGCAGAAAACCATCGGTCATCGAGTTCAGCACCACTTCCAGGGTCTCATTCTCCGATGCAAGGTCCAGAAGGAGCTTCCGGATTTGCTCCCTGTCGAGCTTGGAAAATTTGTTGATTGCCCGCTGTATGAATTTCCTCATACCGACTCCTTCATCTTCTCCTTCATCGAGTAGAGCAGCCCTTCGAGCAGGAGATCCGGAGACTGATTGAAATGTTCGAACTGCACGAGGGCCTGCCTCATATCGGCGTTCCACTTCTCGAGCACGGCAAAGGGGAGCTTCCCTGCACCGTCCCTGCCGTGCATGCAGGACTGGAGCTCCCTGCTGAGCTCCTCCAGAAACGGGACGAAGTAGAGGGGGAGATTGGTATCTGTGAGAAAATCTTCGAGCTTCTCGGGTTCCCACTCCGCATCTCCCCACACGTAGTTGAAAAAATGCCGTGCCTGTGCGTGAAGCTTCTCCAGAGGAACCCCCCGGTATGCCAGGAAGAATGAACGCAGATCGGGGTACTGAGGACCGTTTATTCTGAAGATCTTCTGCAGTACATCGGACGATGCCTTGTCCCCGCGGTCGGGGAAATGGTACTGACGCACCCGCGACAGTATGGTGGGCATGATGCGGCCTTTGCGGGTTGATATCAGGATAAAACAAGTCCCCCCTGGCGGTTCCTCGAGTGTTTTGAGGAGGGCATTGCGGGACCCCGCCCCCATCCTGTCCGCATTCTCGAAGATGACTATCTTCGGTGAAGCGGCGCTTGTCGTATGGACCCAGGAGTTAACCGCCCTGACATGATCAATAGGTATATTGTCCCTTGGCATTACCCGTACGAGTTCGGCTGCCAGAACCGCTATGGCATCGATGGAGCTTTTGAGCTCATCGCCCTCCGGAAGGGGGTTCCCGGGATAGAGGACATCGAGTTCCTCTTCCAGCGAAGCAATCTGCGACTGAACTTTCTTGATACGCTGATCGTTTCCTTCCCAGATAATAGGATCGAAACGGCGGGCGAGCTTCTTCACCGCACGGATGTAGAGGTAACGCGCGCCCTCGCTCCTGCTCCTCATCAGTGCGTCTGACGAAGCGGATATCTCCTCCAGGAAATACCTCGTTCCCAGCATCAGCGTGTACGGATGATCGAGCACACGGTGACTTCTGCAGGAGCTGCAATTACAGCCCCACTCGCCCTTCTCCCTGCAGCTCATGGCCCGTGCCAGTTCGAGGGCGGTTGAGAGCTTCCCGGTGTATGCGTCACCGTAGAACAGCAGCGCTCCGGGCAGCTGATGTCCGGCTATCTCAGCACGGAGTTGTTCGACTATTCTCTCCTGGCCAATAATATTTTCAAACACTTTGTTCCTGTAACCTCTGCTCCAAGAATTGGGCCCCTACGGGAATTATCCTCTGCAGCACTCTGGCAATATAACTCTCTTCCAGAAGCGCCTTCACCTCTATCACGTTCTGAAGCTGAAGGATGAATACAAGAACCGCCAGAACGAGAAGACCTTCGACCAGGCCGAGAAAAAAACCGAGGGCCTGATCGAGCTTTTCGAGCTGTATCTTTTCAATAATCCTGTGGAGGGTGGATTCAATAATTTTAATGATCAGATAACCAACCAGAAAAATAATGAGAAATGCAACAATCGGGGTCCAGAAGCTTTCACCCAGGTAAGGAGCGAGGACCGGTGTAAGTGCGGAGGTAAACAGCACCGAAAGTGCCAATCCGGTCAGGACCGCCAGAACGGAGAGGAACTCGGTCACGAAGCCGCGGAATGCACAGCGGAATCCGGCCGCCAGAAGGACCACGATACCGATTACATCAAACACTGCCACAAGTTTCTCCTTTGTTTACCCCTGTTCACTCTCCGATCCGCTGCCCTGGACAGCAGTATCTCAGCGATTCGGTCTGCCGCCCGTGTATCGCACAGCCGGAGGGCACTGTCACCCATGTTCCGTCTCAGCTGCGGGTCTTTGAGCAGTCTCAGACTGAGTTCAAGCAGCCTGGCGCTCTCGGCTTCTTCCCCCTGAAGTGAGAATGCCGCCCCCTCCCGCACGAATAGATCCGCGTTCCTCATCTGGTCGCCTCTGGAACTGCCGCTTCCCAGCGGTATCAGTACGGCGGCCTTGCCCATCGCCCCGTTTTCCCAGACCGTACCGGCTCCCGCCCGTGAGATCACCAGATCCGCGGCCGCCAGTATGTCGGGGAACTCTTCGTTAAAGATCGGGGCAGTGATGTAATTCGGGATTGACGAGGGTTCATAGTCGAGCCGTCCCATCTGATGCACCACGGCGGCATGATCGAGGAGTCCGTCCCTTGTTTGACGAATCAAATCGTTGATCTGCCGGGCTCCCTGGCTCCCTCCGAGAACCAGTACCATCGGCCGGTCCGGTTCGATCCCGAGCATTTCCCTGCCCCGATCCGCATCCCCCTGCAGGACTTCACTGCGGACGGGATTACCGGTCACAACGACCTCTTTTGGGCTTCCCTCAAAATAGTCCGCCCGGGTCTGCTCGTACGGCAGCAGTACCGTATCGGCGAAGCGGGAAATAATCCGGGTAGCCAGTCCGGGATCCCGGTCGGATTCGTGGGTTACGACCGGGATCCCGAGTACCGCCGCGGCGATAACGGGAGCAACGGCAACGTACCCGCCCTTGCTGAAGAGGATGTCTGCTTTAAGCCGTTTCAGGAGGAGCAGCGAGGCAAAGAACCCGGCGGCAAATTTGAACAGATCGATAAAATTCCGCAGTGAGAAATACCTTCTCAGCTTCCCCGAAGGGACTGCATAATAGGGGATGTCGAACCGCGAAGTGATATCACGCTCGATCTGCTTCCCCGAGCCGATCCAGACGATCTCCAGGTCCGTCCGGCGTTTCTTCAGCTCTCCGATCACGGCGATTCCAGGGAAAACATGCCCCCCCGTACCGCCGCCAACACACGCAATCATCATATTTAAGCACACACCTTCTATTGCAACAGACTTTGAGAATAGCATATCATAAGGGTGTCATGAGTTCAATCAAACCGATCTCCCGCACAGCTCAGCCAGCTTCGGTTCTCTTACTGTTGATTTTCATTGCAGCAGCGCCCTTCCCCCTCATGGGCTCACCGGGGCTGGACTGGAACGGCACGCATTTTAAAATACCGCAGGACTTTGTATACAGGGATTCACCGGCGGTCGACTCCTTCGAGGGACTCGATTCCACGGCCCGGGAAATCGAAGGCCGCGTCGAGAAGTGGAATGAGAACGGCCACAAAATGGCGAGGATGATTTCCGACTTTCATGCGGTATTTCCCTTTCCCGTAGAACAGATCATTCCCGTTTTTACCGACCACGAGAACGAAGACAAGGTATATCCCAGGATCGATAAATCCAGCGACCTCTCGCCGGATCTTCATCCGAATGAACCCCATTTTCAGGAGATCGAGATCAGCTTCAAATTCCTCGGTTTCGGCGAGGAGTATCACTATATCCTCTACCGCATACCGAGATGGTACGAGGACGGAAGCTTTCTCATCCACTGGGCCCTCGTTCATTCTATAGATGAGAAATATTTCGAACTATTCGGCTCCTGGTACCTTCAGGAATTCCAGAGGGACGGCAAACCACACACCTACCTGAGGAATTTCATCCAGACAGGTCTGATCGATCCCCCCAAGATGCTCAAGACCTTCACCAATCTCTTCGCCAGGAACGACGTCCGCGGATTCTTCGATGCGGTCCATGAAGCAGCCGAGAAGAACGTTTTAACACAATACTAACCTGATTCTCACATCTTACTTACCTTTATTTCATCTTATATAAAAGAACCGTTCTCATTGACGGATTGGAATAAAATCGTAATAACTAAAGATGGAGAAACTGATGGCGAACGAAACAATTCTTATTGTTGATGATGAGGAAGATATCCTGCAGCTCATACGGTACAACCTCGAGAAAGAGGGATACCGCACCATTATCACCACTTCCGGAGAGCAGGCCCTCTATGAGGCCAAGCGCAATCTCCCCAACCTGATTATTCTCGATCTCATGCTGCCGGGGGTTGAC
>JBNGED010000088.1:0-7933 GCA_049975605.1 Sediminispirochaetaceae bacterium
AGGTCGGCCAGATTGCCAAGTCCATCCTTATGCGCGGCAAGGACGGCGTGTACCGGATGTTCCTGCTCGCAGGGGACCGCAAGATTTCCAACGGCAAGATCAAGCGATTCACCGGAGTTAAACACAGCATGACCGGGGCCGATGAGACCAGGGAAGTGACCGGCTTCCTTCCGGGCAGCGTATGCCCCTTCGGCGTGGATGACATCGAGATCTACGTTGACCTGAGCCTGAAGGAGTACCCGGTCGTGTACCCCGCTGCCGGAACGGATGCGTCAGGCGTGCCCATTCGGTACGAACACCTCCTCGCTATCTGTGGAGGCAGGGAGTGCGACGTCGCCGCGGACGGAGAATGACGGAAAATAACTGAGAATAGTGTGTTCCTTACCGGAGCATACCCCGAAGAACGCGGCCTTTTCCCGGCTTATTTCTGACATATTTGATAATATTTAGGTCTCTTAGTATATTAATGGTACCGGTACGTTCATGCTACCGAAAGGAGGCCGTAATGAACCGTAATACCCAGCTCGCCAGACAGCTTGCGTTTTCGACGCCGTTTCACTACCCGGAAATACTGTGCCAGATAGAGAAGCTGGAAGCCCGCCGTTTTCCCGCCGGGAAGATCGAATCCATCCTGCAGGCCGCAATGAAGATGGCCTCGGGGTCCACGTACACCCTCGCCGAAGCGGTGGACAAGATGACCGCTTCGTTTTCAAGAAGGAGCCGTCATGTTCCGGACCTGGAGAATCTGCGTCGATAGGAGGCGGAACGCCCCTAAGGTGCTGCTTCAAGGGCATAGCCGCTCCCAGCTCTCGACTATATTCAGCCCTCGACGATATACTCCAGGACTATCCGCCGAAGTATGTACTCCAGCCTATGTTGAATCCGATATCCGTGGCGGCAAACGTGAAGAACTCCTCGCTGAAGCTCAGCTGAACCGAACCTTGCGAACCGCATCTTATCCTGGCTCCTACATTAACCACGGCGGTAAAGCGGTCAGTCCTGTCGTAATCGAGGGAAAAAGGACTTGTCGAGCCCTGGACCGTACTGAGCAGGACCAGCCGTCTGCCGGCCTGCCATCCGGCGCTGAAGAAAAAAGGAACCACAACCGGCGAGAAGTGATCATCACCGGCGAACTCCGGCATGCTCAGGTACATCAAGCCGATCGCCCCTGCCACGTTGAATCGCCGCAGCGCGCATCCCGCGAACAGACGTACACCGGCATCGATGCCGGTCCCGTCGAGACCGTGACGGCCGAGGGTCAGCGGAAGCTTGACGGGAAAACCCGCCGCCAGGTCCCACACGCCGCCCATCCAGACGGCTTCCTTCCGCAGCTGGTATCTCGGTTCGACCGTCAGCGCCGCCGATCCGAGGCTGCCATCCTCATCCAGCACTGTTCCGCCCGAATTTTCCAGAAAAAAGCGGGTCCTCCCCCGATCACGCAGTTCACGGCCCGCATTGGGGAACCCGAACACCCCATGATACCCTTCGATGACGGAATCCAGAAAACCACCATAGTGATACGAACCGTACACCATGGCGTTGATCTCAAAACGGTTCCCGAATCCGGCAGTCAGCAGGATACCGGTGCAGAAGGCCTCCGAGTCCAGGTCCGCATCGACCTGGGAACTGCCCCCGTCTACGGGATCGAGGAAGAAGTTGTTTCCGTAGCTCCCCAGCACCGACAACTGCATTCGGCCGCCTGTCTGCAGACGGGGAGACATAGGCAGGACTTGCATAAAGGGCATGTAGACAGGGTGAAGGTTGAAGGACTGCAGCGGCTCGCCCCGGATCAGATCTGGAGAGACCTCATCCGCGATGGCCGGGGTGGTCCAAGCCGCCGCCGTCAGCCACGCTATCACGATGGCTGACGAGATTTTTTTCAATCCGGCTCGTCTCATAACATATCTCAGTATTATCTCAGTCCTGTATGCTCAGCATACCCTGCAGCTCGTCGTCCGCCTGCCGGGTATATTTCAGCAGTTCCTCATCGTTGAGACCGGCAAATTCTCCGAAGGTAGTGGTCGCGTCGCTGTCGATATCCCTGCTGTGCCGGATATAGGTCGTCTGGTAGAAGGAGAGCTTCTTCTCCCGGTGGATCCCTATCTGCAGGAGTTTTTTTACCCCCTGCTGGATGAGCCGCAGTTTTTCAAGAAGATCGTCGTCGGAGACTACGCTCCAGACTCCCAGGAAGATCGGCTGGTTGTGGTTGTTCATGTCGCCGATGAACTCCCCCCTCAGGAGAGACTGTTTGTCCTTCCCCAGATATGCGGCCAGATCGAGGTGTTCGGCCAGCTTCCGGTCGGTGGACAGGAACCTGCCGCTCTCCGGGTCTAGGGTGAAGATGATCACGTTCTCGATAGCCTGACCGTAACTCTTGAAGAGGGCCCCTGTGTAGTCGCTCTCATCAACCGCCTCTCTGAAGTGGTCGAACCGGTGTTTCAGCTCGAAGGTGATGTCAAGCAGCCAGGACTTGAGCTGGGGATAGTCGCTGCGGTAGGAATTTATCTCGGACCTTACCGCCCGGGCACGTATCTGCCCCATGAAAAAGCTGAGAATCGTCCGGTATATGACACGGATATTGTGGTATTTGCTGAAATTGAGAATCAGGTCGAAGAGGAATATCTCCATCTTGCGCATCTGCCAGATGTAGGTGATGACATCGTTCCGGGAGCTGTCGGCTGTGATCCGGACACTCTCGGTGAGCTTCTTGAACTCGTTGAATCTCCGTTCCAATCGGACAAAGCCCATGTCCATCCCCTTGCCGGGTCTTTGGAATCGGACTGTCCACTGGGTTCCCACCCCCCTTTCGCTCCGCACCTTGATGTTTTCAGCACCGAATGCGGAAAAAATCTGTACAGTTCCGAGACCTTCTCCCTCTTTGCGGTTCTTGGTGGTCCGTCCGACGAACATGGGGATTCCATCCTCGCCGAGCTCCAGCAGTTCAGAAGGAATCCCGCTTCCGTTGTCTCTGATCACCAGCACGATACGGTCCTCCTGTTCACGCATCTCGATCTCCAGTAGGCCTCTCTCTCCCTTCTCTTGGATCGCCTCGAGGGAGTTGGAGACGATATTCACGAGAGCCCGCCCGAAGTTGACGTAGTATCCCAGGACGAGAGAAGAGGGGGTATCAAGGATCAGACGCAATTCGCAGCTCACCGACGATGCTTCCACGTACGGTATAATTCTCTCGAGGATCAGCTCCTTGAGATTGACCTCGTGAAGCCGGTTCATGGTATCACGGAAGGCATTCAGCACATTGATGAGGGTCGTGGTCTCACGGTTGATATCTTCGATAATCTTACCGCAATTCTCGATAGAGAGCATGTCCACCATGTGCGCCAACAGCTGGACCGTCTTCCGGGCATCGTGACGGGTCTTTCCGATCTCTTCGCTGAGCAGGTAGTCGCCGCTTCCCTGCAACGTCTCCTCGCAGAGGATGTCTTCACGCTGCGCGCACATGTGATAATAAACAAGATTGCGGTATACGATGGTTTTCCCCAGAGTGAAGCCCTTGTTCTGGAAGAAATCGAGGGTGTCGGTCTGCTTTTCCCAGAGATAGAGATACACAGTCGCGTCCTCCGGTATTCTCTCCGCCAGATGTTCTATGAACAAGGTACCGATACCCCTGCCCCGTGCAAACGGGCTGGTTACCAGCTTGTAGATATTGAAGTGCTGTCTCCGAATATCTGAATAGACCAGCAGGTATCCAAGGATCTCTCCCTCCTCGATCCACACGTAGCTGTGGGAGTAATCCTTCTCGATATCCCGCTCCTGGATGTAGGGCGAGGGGATGATGAAGGTGTCTATGTGAAGCAGCGGGTTACGCTGTATTCTTCTCTCCATATCCGGAGTAAGGGGCTTGATAGCTGTAGAACGGTCGGCACACATGGTCCTCAAAAGAATATGCAACACCTCACCCTGTGTCAAGCTGATCGAACCGGGGCAGCGGGATCCGACCGGACCGGCCCCGTACCTCCCCGGGACCTCCCCGGGACCTCCCCGGCTCTCCACGGCTCTCCACGGCTCTCCACGGCGAGCTTTACACGGACCTGTTAATATGTCTATGATGAGAACAGTATATGATGTACGAGAACCTCTCCAAGACCGAGCTGATCAAACATCTTTGCGACCTCAAAGGACGGATCGAATCACTGGAAGAGGAGAATACCGGCCTCTTCGGCGAACTCGAAAGAATCAGGAAGAGCGAACACCGGTACCGTATGATCTTCGACTATTCCTACATCTCAATCTGGGAGGAAGATTATTCGGAAGTCCACCAGGAACTTGAGAGACTCAAGAAGAATGGAATCGAAGACATCCGCTCGTATCTGGCAGAGCACACCGATGTTCTCGGCGATATAGTCCGGAAGCTGAGAGTCATCGATATCAATCCGGCCACCGTCAAGTTATACAACGCAGGCAGCAAAGCGGAACTGCTCGGTTCCCTCGACCGCATATTCGTTCCTGAAGCTGCACCCAGCTTTATCGAGGAAATGGCCGCCATCGCGGACGGAGTCCGGCACTACGAGGGGGAAACCGTCGGGAGAAAAATCACCGGCGAACGGATGGACCTCCTGCTGCGGATAACCATCCCGGAGAGCGGTGAATCCAGCGACTACTCCAACGTCCTCATCGGAATCATCGACATAACCGAACGAAAGAAGCGGGAACAGGAGTACCTGAGTATGCTGCAGCTTGCGGACAGTCTGCGGGCGACAACCCTGGCATTGACATCAACCATGGACCGGAACAGGATCCTCGATATCATCCTGGATGAATCGCAGAAGGCGGTTCCGTACACCGCGGTAACAATAGGGCTCCTGGAAGATGACTTTATCAGAGTTGTGCGCCACAGGGGAATCGAACCATTTTTCACGACCATCGATCAGATGCAGTACATCTACAATCATCCGGATACGAAGAGCGTTCGGCTGCTCAAGGAAAGTCACCAGCCTGTATTGATCAGCGACACCATGAAAAACCCGACCTGGATACAATTCGAAGCGACGACATGGGTCCGATCCTACCTTGCGATGCCTATAAAAGTCCGCAATACAACCGTTGGTCTGGTCAGTTTTTACGGCAAAGATCCGGAAATGTTCTCTGAAAAAACCATACGGACCATCGAACCCTTCGTCTTTTCAGCGGGAGTAGCCCTCGAGAATGCCCGCCTGTTCACGGAGATCCAGAAGAAACTGACGGAACGTAAAGAGGCGGAGGAACGGATCCGGCGCTCGCTGAAAGAAAAAGAAATACTCCTGATGGAGATCCATCATCGCGTAAAGAACAATCTCAACATCGTTGCCAGTCTGCTCAATCTCCAGTCGGACCAGATCGAAACGGTGGAACAGGCCAGGAATGCCCTCCAGATCAGTCAGAGCAGGGTACATTCCATGTCCCTGGTCCATGAAAATCTATACCAGTCGGAAGACCTTTCCCATATCGACTTCGACGTGTACATTCGCAAGATAGGCAGGGAACTGGTGAACCTCTACACCACGAAAGCCAGAATAGAACTCAACATCGAAGTGCAGAATATCTTCCTCACCGTCAACCAGGCGGTCCCACTGGGAATGCTGCTCAATGAACTGCTCACGAATGCCCTGATCCACGCTTTTCCCGGACGTTCCCGGGGAAGCATAACTATTCAAATGGAACTCCTGGACAGTTCCACCTGCCATCTCACCCTCAGCGACGACGGTGTAGGCATCCCCGAAGCAATCACCCCTGATACTACTCCATCGCTGGGACTCCAGCTGACGCACATACTTGCCCAGCAGCTCCAGGGCAAGCTGATCTTCTCGAGGGACCACGGCACCACCGTGGAACTAACTTTTCCCAAAATAGAGGCGGGCGACGTCGAACATCCCGAATAATCCCGAATAATCCCGGCCTCGTACTGTACTGCCCTCACATCCGGCGCATCCAGCCTCTGGTACCAGCCGGCGTCTCGACATAGAGGAAGCTTCCATTGATACCCAGCAGGGACACAGCCTCCGACGGCTGAAGCTGAGCGATGCGTTCCCCCTGGGGCTCGGGCTTCGAATAAAGGTACGGATCGTCCGGATTGACGCCGGCATTCGTTTCATCGCCGGCATACGTTTCATTACCGGCATTCGTTTCATCGCCGGCCTCTACCGTACTGTCAACCGCCCCTGCAGGCTCGATATCGGAATACCCCACCTCGAAAGTTCCGGACCCGTGAGGGAGTACGACCCGGACTGTCTCAGGACCGACACCGCGCACCCGTAGTATTGTACCCGGCTCAACAGCTTCAAGGGGACCATCCGACGGGATCCCGGCCACGGTACGGACAAAGGATCCTGCGTCAATATCCAGCTCCATCGGCTCATCCGGGGCGCCGCGGCCTGGCTTAATAAAGTTCCACGGATCGACCGCCCTGAAACGGGGCTCGTATACCCCGAAATGCAAATGCGGCGGAGTAGTGACCGCATTGCCCGTATTCCCGACCGCACCGAGGGGATCTCCAACCAACACCCGCTGACCGTTTACCACATACTGCGCATCGAGATGGGCATAGTAGTAGCTGAGATTGCGTTTCTCGTCCCACAGCAGGACGATATTCCCGCCCAGGTCCCTGGTCCCCACCCTTCGGACCACTCCGTCGGTCACCGCAAGCACATTGGTGCCCCGGGGCGCAAAAACGTCCACCCCCTCGTGTCTCCGGCGTCCGCCATCCCGGGGATCGCCGAAAAAACTCTGAATGTCGGTCATCGTCTTCCCTTCAACGGGGGAAGCTAGCGTCGGGTCCTCCATGATCGTGACGGTGAACATCCCTCCCCGAAGGAGCTCGGGCTGGATTCTGAGAGTATAGCGGTTATCGCGGCGCGGTTCGAACACCAGGGAACCCTCCTCCCGCGAATAGCTGGCGACCTGCTCTTCCGGTTCAAGTCCCTCCGATTCAAGACGGAACAGATCCGCAAACAGTCTTAGATCAGCTTCATCTCTACGCTCAATGGTGATGCTGACACTGCGTCCCCGCTCGGCGGAGAAAAGGTACCCCTGGGCTTTTGGATCGGCGGGATCGAAGAAGAGATTCTCCTTGTAGGGCAGCTCGATTTCCAGAGCCTCCCCGAAAACCTCTTCAGCCGCCGTGATCCACCGCCGTCCCATCTCCGTGTCGGCCAGATCCATCTTTTCCAGCCCTTCCCTGTACGCACTGTGCGACTCCGTCGGTTCGAACGGCTCGGCCACCTCCTCCTGGCGGCACCCGGCCAGCCCCGCAATCCCCAACAGGCCCGTCAGAACTATCAGGACCGCCGCTGCCGAAGCCATGCTTCCCGCGCGACACTTTCGCAGTCTTCCTTTTTTTCCGTCAGATTCCGTTTTCATGATTAAAAAAGTATGGATTGATCGTGTCCAAGTCAAGATTTTTGAGCACACTTGTCAGCTGCATCGGCCGAAGCCGGTCCAGTCCCCGCGCAGGCCCATCACTTCAATTTGAGCACCACCGGGCAGTGGTCCGAACCCATCACCTCCGAACGGATCTCCGAGCTCTCCACGCGGCCGGAGAATCCCTCGTTCACGCAGAAATAATCCAGCCGCCATCCGACATTCCGCTCCCTGCCCCGGGTCCGGTAGGACCACCACGTGTAATTGCCACCCTCCTGGTTAAACATACGAAATGTATCGACATAACCGGCATCCAGGTACTTCGTCATCCAGGCCCGCTCCTCCGGCAGGTACCCGGCGTTGCCTTCGTTCTCCTTCGGCCGGGCCAGGTCGATGGGCTTGTGGGCGATATTGTAGTCTCCGCAGACCACCACGTTTTTTCCCGCCCCCACCAGCTCGTTGCACACGTTCAGGACCGCGTCGCAGTAGCCTATCTTGTAATCAAGCCGCGCCCCGGCATCCTGGCTGTTGGGAAAATACCCGTTGATCAGTACGAAATCCGGATATTCCATCACCAGAG
>JBNGED010000089.1:0-4491 GCA_049975605.1 Sediminispirochaetaceae bacterium
GTGAGCGTCATGACGGCTGGAACTCCCGCCTGCTTCGCCGCCCTGCAGCAGGCAAGGGCGGCCGAGTCGAGATACCGTACATGATAGAGAGGGCTCACATCAGGTCCATATTCGATTAATACTCGAGTGATCCAGCCCGCCTCTTTCAATATTTCACCGCGAAGCTGGATGAACCTCTCGGAGCCTGCATTTCCAAGATAGAACGGCATTCGGAGAATGGCATGTCTTTCACCGGCGAAGCCTACAGGATCATAGGAATACTTCGCTTCAGCTGTATCGTAGATGGTAACGGTTATTACTCCGGTGATCCCGGGAAGTTCCGAAAGAGCAGTGCCCAGATCGCGCACTATCGTGCCAAGGCCGCCGCTGGCACCGGAACCGCTGTGATCAGGATCTCCGTAAAAGAGAAACTGTACAATCAGGAGACCCTTCGATCGCAGGAATGGCAGCTGTTCGTGGAATGAGCGGTACGTTTTGATCGGTTCCTCTATCGGTGAACCTGTACTATCCTCCACCTTCCTTACGAACCGTCGCAGTTCATCAGCAGTATGTTTTGTGAGGCGAAGGCTGTTGTCATGGAGTATTTTTGCCGCTTCTATCCCCAGCGCACTGCCGGTCTGAGGTTCTCCGATGAGACGATCGATACAGCTTCCCGCTGTACGCACTGTTCGCGGATCTCCCTTCCCGGCGTAGCGTGCGCTTAGTGCGAGCTGGAGGACTTTGATCTCCCCAGGAAGACTGTTTTTTTCGATAAGAATTCCGACGGCTCTTTCGTGTTCCAGCCTGTATCCATGCTCGAGCATGAATCGGCACCACGCCGCGCATCTTCGATCATCGAGAGAGTCCTTCCCGCCGTACATGAACTCGGTAATGTGACCGGATAAATCGGGGCGGTCCTTGAATAGATCGAATATGTAAGCGTCCAGAGCAGGACTTTCCCCGAGGCTCCGTGTGATCCTGCGGATGTCAGTTACGGAAAGCGCCGATCCCTTCGTTCTGAGCAGCTGGATGAGGTGCTGCAGCAGCGGAGAGCCTGCCGGGGATCGGCCTGCGATTGCCTCCAACAGGGCCGTATAGTATTCGATGCCCGCAGTCTGATCGGAAGAAAGACCAGAAAGGTATCTTTTTCGCAATTCAACCAGACTGGGCATGTATTAGCCTGAAGAACCCGCTGTTTCCGTACATCCGCCGCTTTACGATTCTCTCAGCTGACCCGATTCGGATGCTGGTTCATATCGCTGTTCGAATCAGGGAGCCGAAGCCCGTATCTCTCCGTCTACCCACACACCGGAGCGTGTCTCTCCTTCACGTTCGGGAATTTCCATTACCATACCGGGGTGGATGAGATCTGGGTTATCGGGCTGCGGGAGCTTGTCCTTGTTTGCCTGATAGATAGGATACCAGCCGTCGTATTCACCGTAGATGAAATCGTAGCCGGCGATGCGCCAGAAACAGTCCTCCTCGCCCGGCATATCGCGTACAACGTAGGCTGCCGGCAGGGCGGAGCCTCCCGTGCGGACCGGCTCGAACCCCTCCATTATCGCGATTGCAGATCTGCTTGACTCAGAGCTCTTCTCGTACTGCTCGTTCTGATACAATGTCCGGGCGGTTTCTATAAGTCCCGCGGCTTTCGCATAATCTTCGGGATACTGTTTTGCGCGGCCGGAACGCTCCACCTGTCCCCTCAGTCCTTCAGCGCGGTTCAGCAGCTGATTGGCACGGTACTGAGCCAGTCGTTTGGCTATGTATGCGTCCGATTTCTCGGCATATTCCTTGGACAGTTCGGCATATTCCAGGGCTTTGGCGTATTCTCCGTCTTCGATGGCCTCTTCCGAAAGCTGTTTGTATCGAAGAGATTCTCTGTAATCAGGATTGTCCTGAAGATTCTGTGAGAAGAGAAGGGGAGAGATCAACAGGATTAGAACAATACACAGTGTCTTTTTCATTCTGCTCCTCCTTCGACTCCGGCTTCATTCAGCGCTTCTTCGGCATTTTTCTCGACCCGGGATATTGCCTGGTTCGCCTCTTCGAGGGCCTCCAGGGCCTTCTGACGATTCTCCGCAGCGACTTCATATGCCTTCTTGAAGGCTGCGTCCGCCGCTTCATAATTCTCCTGTGCTGTCTCCCAGTCCTCCGCGGATTCCGCTGCCTCAGCCGCCTCATAGAGAGTCCGGGCCTCTGCATATTCCTCCGGAGCGCCCTTCTCGGCCTTGATCTTATCTGCTTCGGCCTTCGAATCCATGGCATTCTGACGGTAGCTTGTCAGGTCCACCTTCACGACTTCAGCCGACGGTGCTTCCTCCGGTTCAGGAGCCGTCGCGCATGAGGCGATCAGCAATGTTCCAGCAATAAATAACAGTATTTTTCTCATATGTCCTTCCTTTTTCTTACATATCACAGCATTCGCTGTCAGTAGCGTTACTTTTAACTGTAGTACAACCGCCGCCGGTTCGCAATGAGGAACAGGGAAAACAATTTTTACCTGCATATAAAAAAAAAGTCCCCCCGGAAGCGGAGGGACTTGTACAGGGCGTGTCTTACTCGTCGAAAAGGATCAGATATTGTGAATAGCCTTCATCAGCCATCTCTTCCTTCGGAACAAAACGGAGAGAGGCGGAATTCATGCAGTAGCGAAGACCTGTCGGCTCGGGACCGTCCTTGAAGACGTGTCCGAGATGGCTGTCGGCGAATTTACTGCGGACTTCGATGCGCTGCATGAAGAACTTATTGTCTTCGCGGTAAGTCACGTAATCAGGATCGATCGGGCGGGTAAAACTCGGCCAGCCGGTACCGGACTTGTATTTGTCGGTGGAGCTGAACAGCGGTTCGCCGCTCACGATGTCGACATAGATGCCTTCGCGTTTGTTGTCCCAGTATTCGTTGTCGAATGCAGGCTCCGTGCCGTCCTGCTGGGTGACCTCGTACTGAAGCGCATTCAGCTCGGACAACCTTTTTTCCCTGTCGAAATTGCTCCACAAACCTTCCTTCGTGTCGAGACCCTCCGGCGTCTTACCGCTCTTCCAGAGTTCGGCAATGAAACTTCCCCGACCGGAAGCCTGATAGTAGTTCTGATACGCCCTGGCGCTCTTGATGTAGTAGTCCTGGTGATACTCTTCCGCCGGGTAGAACGGACCTGCAGGCAGAATTTCAGTAACTATCTCTTCGGAAAAGCGGCCGGAATCGTTCAGGGCCTGTCTTGAACGGAGCGCTGAGGCTTCCTCTTCCTCGTTGGCGTAGAAAATAGCCGGTTCATAGTGGGAGCCCCTGTCGTAGAACTGACCGCCGCCGTCGGTTGGATCTATTGACCGCCAGAAGACATCGAGAAGATGATCGTAGCTGATGACGGCGGGGTTGTAATAGACGATGACCGATTCACGATGACTGGTCTGACCGGAGGCGACTTCGCGGTAGGTGGGATTCTCCTCGGTACCTCCTGAATACCCCGATATGACCTCGGCTACGCCGTTGATCCGTTCGTAGGGATATTCGAGACACCAGAAGCAGCCTCCGGCGAATATCGCCGTAGCATACGGTTCGAGATTCTGGATCTGACTCTCCGGAAAAGGCTGGATCTCCTTGGCCTGATCCTTCGTTTCCATAGAGTTTCCTTTTCCTGGTTCCGTAGACTCAACGAAGGGCTCTGTCTCTTCAGGTCTATCGACCTGTTCCTGCCCTCCGCCTGCGGAGAGGAAAGCAGTAATAATCAGGAAAAGAACAGGAATAAGTATCAGTGCAGGTATATAATGCTGAAATAATCGTCTCATGCGGACCTCCTTAGGGTTTACTGAGTCTTTACCTAGTAAAATATACTAAGGAAGTCTTAATCTGACTAATATAATAAGAATATAATAAGAAAAAACCGGCCGAATCATTTCGACCCGGCCGGTTATGTGCTTTTTTATAACTTCTTATTCCACGTCGAACTTCATGCGCTCGATCACATCGGTCTGCAGTTCCTTGTTGAGAGGTGTAAAGAACGCGCTGTAGCCTGAAATACGGACCATAAGATCTTTGTATTCCTCAGGCTGCTTCTGAGCTTCCAGCAGGGTCTTATCATCGAGAACGTTGAACTGTATATGATACTGGTAGTTCTTGAAGTGGGACTTAACCAGAGCGAGAACACGTTTGCGAGCTTCAGGGGTCTGCATTGAATCGGGAGTGAGCCGCATGTTGAAGATCGATCCCTTCTGGAACCATACGCTGGGAAGCTTACCCTCTGAGTTGATGGTTGCAGTGGGACCGTGAAGTTCCGCACCATTGGCGGGAGAGACGCCGTTGTTCACCGGGAGGCTTGCCTTCCGGCCTGTAGGAAGAGCTCCTACTGACTTGCCGAAGGCGACGTTCCCGGTAACGGAACTCTGGCTGAGAGCAAAGGTGGCCGGTACGGGTCCCTTACCATACCGTGAGCTCTTGAAGTCTTCCTGATACGTCCTTCCAAGATATTCGGCGATCTCGACGGCATATTTGTCGGCGTAGTCGTCGTCGTTGCCG
>JBNGED010000089.1:4503-7877 GCA_049975605.1 Sediminispirochaetaceae bacterium
AAGTCGTCTGGTCCTCGAAGTTCGTCTCCAGGGCATGGGCAAGCTGTTCAGCGGTGAGAAGCTTTTTATCGAACAGTACATACTCTATTGCAGCGAAGGCATCGCCGGTTGAGATTCCTCCCGATGTCGGTCCGCCGTCTGCGGTGTACACTGCGCCTCCCTCAATCAGGGATTTGCCGCGTTCGATACAATCGTGAACGAGGGATGAGCGGAAGGCATTCTGGTCGTGGAGGATGTGCATCTCGTCGCTGATGTGCTCCACGATCACCTGCAGCTCCATATAGTAGTGTAGCTGCTTCTTGAAAGCTTTCATGATCTCATCGGTGCTCTTGAAAGTGGTGAGATCTCCGTCGCCGGGAAGCAGGGTGATACCGGTCCGCGGGTCTTTCCCGTTGTTGATGGTCATCTCAAACACCTTAGCGACGTTAAGCCATGACCCCTTGGCGGCGAAGTCCCATTTGCCGGGAATAGATGCTTCAATACAGCCCACGGGGGCCCAGTTGTACTGATCTTCCTTCCTGATCCCCATGTTATCGAGGATCTTCATTACTCCCATATCATTGTACAGAGCAGGTTGGCCGCCCTTGTGCTGGTAGATGACCTGAAAGGCTTTATCCATGAACTCGTCGCTGGTGCCTTCGAACCACTTCAATGAAACCGACGGCTTGGTCAGTTTGAGGTCGGCCGTCGCATCGAGAACGACGTGCGTCAAATCGTTGACTGCGTCTTTTCCGTCCGCCGTCTGTCCGCCTATCGCCAGATTCTCGGCAAGGTGATAGCCGGGAAAATATTCACTGTCCGGCCAGGATCTGAGCTTGTTGATCTCATTGGCCTTGATGAAGAATGACTCCACTATTTCGAGCGCGGTATCGCGGTCGATAACGCCGTTTTTGATATCCTGCTCAAAGTAGGGCCACAGATACTGGTCGAACCGGCCGAGGGAGATGGCGTGACCGTTGGTTTCAATCTGCAGAATGAGCTGGATGAACCATACAGTCTGGACGGCCTGCCAGAAAGTCTCGGCGGGCTTCGCCGGTACTCTTCTGCAGTTCTCGGCCATTGTTTTGAGTTCCGCCTTTCTCTTCGGATCGTCAGCCTTCTCGGCTTCCTTGTCCAGAAGTTCAGCGAAACGGCGGGAGTAATTGATAACGGCCTTGTTGGAGGTGATTACCGCCTGCAGGAACCAGTATTGGCTGATGGTACCAGGCTCGGTGAGATCGAGACTATCGAGGCGCTTTTCAGCTTTGGCGATAACGTAGTTGAGACCATGGGTCAGGACCATCTCGTGATCCGGCAGAACATTGCCGAGACCGGCGGCCGCGCACCAGGTGTCGTCGATAGCGTTGATTTCCCAGGCATTCCTGGCATCTTCAGGCAGCTGGCTCCAGATATTTTCGAAAAGAGTCTTGCCTTTCCAGTAATCAATCGTCTCGAGTACCTTCCGCTTCGTCTCCTCACTGTAGGTGAATTGATCACATGGGCGGTCCGGGAAGGGATAGGGATTGCCGTTGAATTCATCCACGATCCAGTCAACCGCGTATTCCGGAAACACCGGCGCGCCGCGGACGGTGCTTGCCTGGTTGCCGACAATCAGTTCGCCGTCGCGAACGAAGATAGTCATTTTATCCAGTACTTCGTACAATGATTCAGCTCTACGTTTTACAATCGGCTTGCCTTCGCTCCGCTTCATCGATTCGGTGAAGATAACAGCCCGCTCGGCGCAGATCTCAGGCGTGGTCTGAATAAGTTCTTTTCTCAGCTTAGCAATTCTGGAGTTCATAAAATACCCTCTCATCTGAAAACGGTTTCATATCATCATCATTGTAATCGAGTAAATGCTATTTTGCAAGTTAAATTTTCTATATAGAGGGAAAAAATAGGGATGATTTTCCATTACACCCGGGAACTGCAGTTGTTTCAATGCGTTCAGACAATGAGATCGTTTACAATAGTAGATTTTTAATAATATACAATAAAACCGTATAGCAGAGTATATTTATACATAAATTACTTGACGTAGAAACAGTACTGCTGTACGCTCACAGTATTACATAGTACTACATGAGATTGGTTGGCAAATCGTCATACTAACGGCACGTGTTTCGCTGTCAGAAGTGAAACCTGTGCCGAATAATTTATTAGGGGGAAACAATGGCTGCAGAAAAAAAACATCTGAAGCGGCAGCTGGGCATCCTTGACGTAACGGCAATTGCGGCAGGGATTGTAATCGGAGCCGGGGTCTTCGTGATCACCGGACTCGGGGCCAAGTATGCGGGATCACTGACCTGGGTTTCTTATGCTATCGGCGCCATTCCTGTCATTCTGGCAGGTTTGAGTACCATCTATCTCAATCTCATGTACCCGGTTGAGGGAGGTGAGAGCTACGTCTATCCGACCAGGATTGTGTCGAAACCTCTGGGTTTCCTTTCAGGATGGGGTATGTGGCTCGCGCTTATAGGACCAGTCGCTATAACCGCCAAGGCATTTATCTCATATCTGAACGTAATGCCTGGAATAACATTTCAGACACCGGTCGTAATCGGTGCCATTGTAGTGACCTGTGTCTTTTTCCTGATCAACCTCAGAGGCGTGAGGTTCGTTTCCAACATTCAGAACGTTTTGTTCCTCTTCATGGTAGCCGGTATGCTCATCTACATCGTTCTCGGTCTACCGCATGTGAAAGCGTCGAATGTCGCTATGGGTTCTCCCATGGGCTTTGCAGGAGTGATGAAGGGAGCTTCACTTCTCATATTCGCCTATGCAGGCCTTACCCTCGCGGCAGATCTGGGCGAAGAAGCCAAAGACCCTGCCAAGACCATCACCTGGGGAATTATCCTTGGCGCACTCGTACCGGCACTGCTGTACATCGTATCGGCATTCGTCTCGACCGGGATCCTGTCATGGGACCAGTTCTCAGCCTCGGATGCACCGTATGCGGCAGTTGCATCGGAGTACATGGGGAATTTCGGAGTGGCCTTTATCGTAATAGTGGCTTTTGCAGCTATTCTTTCATCACACAACGGTGAGCTCGCTGTCGGAGCACGGGTCCTCTTCGTCCTTTCCCGGGACAAGATCATCAAGGGAAAGGTTGTAACTATCAACAAATTCGGTATCCCCGGCTATTCGCTTCTGGCTACTGCAATCGTGGCGATTTTCCTTATTGTCACCGGGACACTGCAGCTCGTTGCTGAGGTGATCGTTGCAATGTTCCTCTACAACTGGATTATCACTCATGTCGGTGTTATCATGGCACGTAAAAAATATCCGGAGATTTGCTCGAAAATTCCGGGAATGTATGGAAAGGCATGGTTCCAAATTTTCCCGTGGATTGGTATTCTGATATCGGGATATCTTCTGTACCTGCAGGGGTGGAA
>JBNGED010000090.1:0-7874 GCA_049975605.1 Sediminispirochaetaceae bacterium
GTGTCTCAGCGGCCTCTTCTGCCGGAGCTTCCGCGGCCTCTTCGGTCTGAAAGCGGCTCGATTCACGGTCGAGGTTCCCGGTAACCCTGCTGATCCGTTCGACCAGGGAGTGGGTCCTGCTGACGGCGTCGCCGATCCCGTCGACCCCTTCCTGGATCTGCGCTATGCTCTCACGGACGCCGGCGGAAATGGTCTTGATGGAATCCATAGCCGACGCGGTTTTCCGTGAAGCATCGGTCATCTCCGTGCTCTTGCCCTTGATGTCGAGGGAGACCTCCTGGAGATGCTGCATGGCTTCCAGGACCTGCGAACTTCCGGTCTGCAGCTGGTTCATGCTCGCCGCGATCTCTGCCAGCGAGTCCGAAACGCCGGTGACCTCGCCGTTGATTACCTCGAAGGCGTGCCTGGTCGCCTGGCCGGACTCTGAGGCGGTTTCGATCTTGGCGACAACCTCCTTCACCACTCCCGCGATTCGTTTGGAACTCACGGAAGTCGTTTCGGCCAGCTTCCTGATCTCATCGGCAACCACCGCGAAGCCGCGACCGGCGTCCCCCGCATGGGCTGCCTCGATGGCGGCGTTCATGGCGAGAAGGTTCGTCTGGGCGGTTACATTCTGAATGATGGTGACGGTGTTCATAACCTCGTCGATGTTGCCGTGGATCTCCTGCACCACACCCAGGGTGCTGGACAGCTTCTCCCCTCCCTGGTTGGCGGAGGATACCAGATTGGCGGTAGCTTCGCGTTTTTTCTCCGTAATATCGGCGACGCTGTTGATCGATGCGATCATCTCCGTAACGGCGGAGGTGGATTCTTCCACCATTGCTGTCTGCTCCTGCAGCTTCTCCTCCACCGTCTGGACGTATTCGGCGGCGTTCCGGACCTCGGCGGCGCTCGTGTCGATCTGTGTCTCGAGATGATCGCTCCGTTCGCGGATCGAAGAGGAGCTCGACTGGATGTTTTCCACCATTGTGCTGGTATCATCCGTTGCCTGGAGCAGTTCCCCCTTGACCTCGACGTTTTCGGAGGAGCTTCGCTTGATGGTGTGGATCGAGGAACTCAGGGTCTCGGTGAAATTCCGGAGGTGGCTGCAGAGTCTTCCCAGCTCGTCCCGGCTTCTGATATCGGGACGGACCGTGAGGTCTCCCCCGCTCATCCGCTGGATGGCCTGTTCGATCACCGTTATATTACGGGCAATTCGGCCGGCAAAGAGCAGCGACACGAGGATCGAAAGCAGGACTATCGCCCCCGACACCGAAAAAACAATCAGGTATGCCCGGCTCCTGGTCTCGGCGATCTCCTCGTCGATGGTCTCCGACTGCTGCTGGATGACCAGGACGGCCGAATCCAGGTTCATGTCGATCAGATACAGTTCAAAGAGCAGCTTCTCAATACTCTGATGCGCCGCCTCGATGTCGGGATGGTCCTGGATCTCCTCGACGGTGTAAAAATCCGTAATCTTGATGCTCTTCTCGCTGTACTGGGCCGGAAAAATATCCTCCGAATATCGGATCAGCTGCATGACCTTGTCTTCATAGGCGGTCCATTTTTCCTGAAAAAGTTCCTGCAGGCTCAGGACCGCATCCAGGGCAATACCGATCTCCTCGCTGATCTGCGGCAGGAGTTCGAGTTCGGTCAATTGATTGTATGCCGTGTCCATCTCCTGTTTGCGCCGTACGATCACCCCGTGCTGATCTTCGAGCTCCCTGCTGTCGATCTGGTTGAGCTGAGCGCGGAAGATATGGATGGCATCGGTCACGTCGCGGAGCTTCTGCTGCTCCGCCTCCATGGTATCCTCCGGGAGGGTGACGACGAAATAGGCCCCTCCGGCGGCGATAAAAGCCAGCACTACCAACAGTACGAAAAATGTTAACTTCAGTCTGATTGACATATGGATCCTTTCCTCTTTGCTGCCGAAAGATTATCGAGTGTGCACGCCCGGCAGGAATGAGAGCAGCCTGCGAGTTACTCTTAGACATGCGCCGCGGCACTCCATTTTACACCAGTTTGGACAGGTTTTGAACACCAAACACCGGATATTGGCTGATATACTTCCTTTCCCAATCATCTATGTGATAGTATGCCTTAATTCAGACAAAAAGAGTGAGGAACAATGAAGAGCATCAGAGAGAAAATGAATCCGGCTTTCCGGCCGCTGAGGGGCGAGCTTTTTCCCCCGGATGTTGTAAGCGGGCAGGCGACGGGCAGGGATCTCATGTCCTGGGCGGATCCCTTTTTCCCGGACTCGGCGCTTTCCGAACCGGTCAGGCAGGCGATGATCGCGGCCATTGAGTCCGGTTCGCCGGAACACTACGCGCCGCCGGCCCTGAAGTTCGAACTCCAGGAGCTCCTCGCCCGCAGGGTGAGTGAACGTACCGGTCTGGAACTGGACCCTGCGCGGCATGTGCTGGTGACTCCGGGTTCCGACGCGGCCCTCTTCTACGCACTGCTGCCCTTTATCGAGCCGGGGGACGAGGTCCTGCTGCCTGATCCCAGTTATCCGAAGAACTACCGTAATCCCGAACTCCTCGGCGGGGTGACTGTACCCGTTCCGCTTCGGGAGGAGGACGGCTATCAGCTGCGGATCGATGAGGTGGAAAAAAGGATCACCCCGCGCACGAAGATTATAATCCTCTGTCACCCGAACAATCCGACCACCACGGTCCACCGGGAGGAGAGGCTCCGGGAGCTCTCCCGGCTCATCATCGAACGCGATCTCATCCTCCTCTGCGACCAGGCCTTCGAGGACCACATATACGACGGGATCAGCTTCGTCTCCCCCTGTACCCTTCCGGGAATGTGGGAACGGACACTCACCATCTGTTCCACCTCCAAGGGAATAGGCTTGAGCGGTTTCCGGATCGGCTACATCTTCGCCCAGGAAGAGATCATGCAGGCGCTGTACGCGGGGGCCGGCAACGTGCTCGGAGCCGCATCGACCCTGTCCACGGTCGGGGCGGTCGCGGCCCTGAAGGACCCGGACCATCTGCCGGAGGTGTTTTCACGTCTGGAGGCGAGACGCGATCTGGCCTATGAGATCCTCAGTGGTGTCCCCGGAGTGTCCATGCAGCCGGCCGAGAGCGGGATCATCTCCTGGCTGAATGTATCAGCCCTCGGCACCGGAGGCGAGGTCGCCGATTATATTCTCGCAAAGGCGGGGGTCGAGGTGAGCGCGGGAGAGCAGTACGGGGCCCAGGGCGCCGGGCACATTCGGATCGTTACGGGCTGTTACCGGGATGAAGAGATAGCCGGAGGGATCATACGCCGGATACGCAGCGCCCTGGAGCTGATGGCGGAGGAAAAGGGGATTCAGGAGTAGAGAAAGCAGGCGGCCCGGTGGACAGCTGTACTGAGGCTGGAAGCGGGCCGGCTTTTAATGCCGCTGGATGAACCGCGTCCGCCGGATAAGTCGTTGCCGCCGGAGGAGTCGCGTCCGCCGGATAAGTCGCTGCCCGCAATAGCGAAGAATTCCGGAGTCTCCCGCGCGCAGATCTCCATGGCATGGGGACAGCGTGTGCGGAACCGGCAGCCCGAAGGCGGATGAATCGCCGACGGGACGTCTCCCTCCAAAATGATGCGGACCCGTTTGCGTTCGCTCTTCGGGTCCGGCTTGGGGACTGCCGAGAGCAGGGCCTGCGTGTAGGGATGCTTCGGGTTATGGTACAGTTCGTCGCTGTCCCCGATCTCCACTACTTTCCCCAGGTACATGACCGCGATCCTGTCGCTCACGTGGCGCACCATGTCGAGATCGTGGGCAATGAAGAGGTATGTCAGATTGAGCTCCCGCTTCAGATCGACCATCAGGTTCAGAACCTGGGCCTGCACAGACACGTCGAGGGCCGAGATAGGTTCATCGCAGACGATGAAGGAGGGATTCAGGGCGAGGGCCCTGGCAATGCCGATCCGCTGGCGCTGCCCTCCCGAGAATTCATGGGGATAGCGGTTCGCATACGAGCGGTCCAGGCCGACTGTATCGAGGATCTCCAGGACCCGTTTTCTGATACCGTTCTTCGGGATGATGCCGAAGATCTCGAGGGGTTCGCCTACGATTTCATTGACCGTCATCCGGGGGTTGAGACTGGCGTAGGGATCCTGGAAGACCATCTGGACCTTCCGGCGCATCATGCGCATCTCTTCCGGGGATAGTTCGGCGAGGTCCTGTCCCTCGAAAAGGACCCGGCCGCCGGTGGGACGGTAGAGCTGGAGGATGGTCCGGCCGACAGTGGATTTGCCGCAGCCCGACTCACCGACGAGGCCGAGGGTCTCCCCCCTGCGGATCTCGAAGCTCACGTCGTCCACGGCGAAGACGTAATCCCGCTTCCTCGTCAGCAGCTTCGTCCGCTTCACGGGGAAGTATTTCTTCAGATGTTCGACCTTCAGGAGCGTGTTCTGTTCAGCCATTCATGGTCTCCTGTTCGTGCAGCCAGCAGGCGACCCGGTGGGCGCTGCCGCCCTTCATATCGGGCACCTTCTGCCGGCACACGGGCATGGCGAAGGCGCACCGGTGTTCGAAGGGACAGGCGGCCGGTTTCTCCCGGAGGATCGCCGGGGCCCCCTTGATCGGCTTCAGGGCTTCGCGGCTGCCGTCCTTCGGCAGGCTGTCGAGGAGTCCCCGGGTATAGGGATGCAGGGGCTCTTCGTAGAGCAGATCCACCTGCGCCTCTTCGACCACCATCCCGCCGTACATGACCGCCACCCGGTCGGCCATGCCGGCTATGACGCCGAGATCGTGGGTGATCCAGATGATCGACATCTGCAGGTCCCCCTTCAGCTGGTTCACCAGCTCGACGATCTGGGCCTGGATGGTGACATCCAGAGCGGTCGTGGGTTCATCCGCAATCAGCAGGTCCGGATTGCATATGAGGGCCATGGCGATCATCGCCCGCTGCCGCATTCCGCCGGAGAACTGGTGGGGGTAGTCCCCGAGCCTCTCCTTCGGATTCGGAATACCCACCAAGTCCAGCATCTCCACCGCCTTCCCGTAGGATTCCCGCTTCGACAAATGTCTGTGCTCCTGCAGAGGTTCGATCAGCTGCCTGCCGATGGTGAGCACGGGGTTGAAGGAGGTCATCGGGTCCTGAAAGATGAAGCCGATCTCTCTGCCCCGGATCCGCCGCAGCTCGGCGGAGGAATATTTCAGGAGGTCCGCATCCTTGAAGAGGGCCCTGCCTCCGGTGATTTCACCCGGGGGGATAGGCACAAGGCCTAGGACCGACATCATGGTAACGCTCTTGCCGCAGCCGCTCTCCCCTACGATCCCCAGGGTCTCCCGGCTCGAAACCTGCAGGGAAGCCCCGTTCACCGCGTAGACGTATCCCTCCCGCGTGGAGAACCGGGTTTCCAGATTCTGTATATCCAGCACTACTGACACTGCAATCCGCCTCGGAACACGGCGGTAAGGGACATCGGCCCCTCACCGCCGTTCATTTTTTTATTTTTTTTAGAGTCCTCGAAATTCTTATTCCGCCGTCTTGTACAGCGAATGCATACCGAGAAAATAGTACGGTACCCGCTCGTTGCCGAGCATGTCCACCGAGAGGCCCTTCACGTAGGGCTTCCACATCTGGGCCTGTCCGGAGTGATAGAGGAAGGCCCCGCCGTAATCGGCGCTCAGGATGGAATCGGCTTCCGAGTAGAGGGCGATCCGCTCTTCCGGGTCCGGCCATGCCTGGGCTTTTTCGATCAGGGCGTTGTACTCGGCGTTGTTCCACTCGAAGTGCCGTCCGAGATCGGGATGCCAGACGTTGAGGAAGTTGGACGGGTCGACGTAGTCGTACTGCCAGTTCTGGATGCCGAAGTCGATGCTGCCCTTGGCCATACTCGAGTTGAAGAACTTGCTCTCCACCGGGCGTATCTTGATGTTGATGCCGAGGTTCTTCTTCAGCATCTCCTGGGCCATTTCAGCGGTCTTGGGAAGTGCGTCCTCGTAGGTCTTCACCCACAGCTCGACTTCCGGGAAACCGTTTCCGCCGGGGTACCCGGCATCGGCGAGCAGCTGTTTGGCTTTTCCCACGTCGAAGGACTGGTACTTGTCGTTCTTGCCGGTCTCATATCCGGGAAAACCCGGGGGCAGCATACCGTAGGCACGCTGACCGAGGCCGTCGTAGATGACGTCGATCATCGCCTGGCCGTCGAGGGCCCGGGTAATCGCTTCCCTGACCCGGATGTCGTCCCAGGGTTCCACGTTGGTGTCGAAGAAGATGTAGCGGGTCATGAAGTAGGGATAGGCGTAAAGCTCCTTGCTCAGTTCCGGGTCCTTGGAGACGAAACGGTAGTTGGCGGGACTGATCGGCGTGGTGTCCTGGTCAGCGAAGAGCGCGTCAACTGCGCCGGACTGATAGGCCGGGAAGTCGCTGACGCCGTCGCCGGGCTTGAAGATGAACCGTTCGATGTAGGGCTTGTGGAAACCATTGTACAGTTCGTTGGGCACGAGCTCGATTTCGAGGCCCGGCGTGTAGACTGAAAGCTTCCAGGGTCCGTTGGAGAGACAGGTCTCGGCCTTGGTGGCCCAGGCGTCCCCGTGTTTCTCGTACATGTGACGGGGAATCGGGATGCTCGAAGGATAGGCCATGATCTGATCGAAGTAGGGCACTTCCCCGTTGGTCTCCACCACCAGGGTGTAGTCGTCGACTGCGTAGACGGGCAGTTCTTCCGGCGGCATTTCCCCTCCGGTTACTTCCGAATAGTTCTTGATGTCGCTGTAGTACCAGACCCAGTTGTTCCCCGTGGCCGGATCGAGGGCCCTTTTCAGGGCGAACTCGAAGTCGTGGGCGGTCACAGGAGTGCCGTCCGACCATTTGGCGTTCTCACGGAGGTAAAAGGTCCATTTATCTCCGTCCATTTCCCATTTCTCCGCCGCGCCGGGGAGAACCTTGGAATTCTCGTCCAGGTAGAGCATCGATTCGAACATGAATACGCCGCCGCCGGATTTGTCGGCTTCGTAGAAATGGCCCGACATATCCATGTGTTTTCCGGCCTGACTGGGCAGCACCAGCACCTGCTGCTCAGCCGGAAGCGCGTCCGGCGGGAGTTCCACTCCCCAGGCATTGATTCGTGATCCTCCGGTCGTATCGGCCGGTTCCTCCTGCTCGCCGCCTGCAAATGCCAGGGCTGCCGCAAGAAGAGTGATGAGAACGAGAGCACTTAGTTTTTTCATCTCTTCCCTCCGTAAAAAAATTCTGTATCGTTCTATCCGGGGAATTCCCCGGTAAAACTACTTCGTGTTCTTCGGCGAGAGCGCATCCTGCAGACCGTCCCCGACGAAAGTGAAGGCCAGGATCGACAGACCGAGCACCAGCGCCGGAAAGGCGGAAATGTGCCAGAAGGTCTGGATCTGCAGATAGTACTCGCCGACCATCTGGCCCCAGCTGGGCGTGGGCGGCACGACCCCGATCCCGAGGAAGCTCAGCCCGGCCTCACGGAAAATCGACGTCGGAATACCGAGAGTGACCGCCACGATTACCGGTCCCATGATGTTGGGCATGATGTGCCGGAAGACGATCTTCCGGTTGGTGGCGCCGACGGCCCGGGCGGCCACGACGAACTCGGATTCCCGCAGCTTCAGGAACTGTCCCCGGGAGATCCGCGCGATGGTCGGCCAGGTGACCAGGACCATCGAAAAGAGCACGTTGCTGTAGCCGGGCCCGACCACCACCATGATGATGATCGCCAGCATCAGGCTCGGAAAGGCCATCATGATGTCGATCAGCCTGGTGACGATGTAGTCGACCTTGCCGCCGTAGTAACCGGCCAGCGCACCGAGGGGCAGACCGATCAGCAGGGAAAAAATCTGCACCAGGATGCCGATGGACAGGGAGATGCGCCCCCCGTACACGACCCGGGCGAGTACGTCCCGTCCGAGATCGTCGGTCCCCATC
>JBNGED010000091.1:0-7862 GCA_049975605.1 Sediminispirochaetaceae bacterium
GCTCCGCGGTCTGCGATCGGGAGACCGCGGAGCCCGCCGTCCTCCGATACCGGAGTATTTTCCGCGCCGCTGCTTTTTTCCGCGCCGCCGAGGCGGTGCGGGTCGAATTCGAGAAATGCCCCGATACCGCGATCGATCTCGCGTACCCTCGAAGCATAGCCGTCTGTTTTTTCCCGGCTGTCCAATCTGTATGTCCAGTTGTCATTTTCATCCCAGAACATCGTAATCTCCTATTTGAAAAAAATAATTCCCGGCACGAGCGTTGTTGAAACGCTTGTGCAGCTGATCCGCACGCGCCGCGGTGGTACGTCCCTTCACAGGATACGGGGACCGGGTGGACTGAAGCGGCATCACCTGCGCACAGTTCTCACCTGCAGACCCGTGGTGAATTTCCCGGGGCCGTCCGAGGAGTTACGAAGACCGTTCTGTAATTCTTGGTGTGCCTACAGCACGTTGGGGATTACAAAAAATCGGTCTTCAAGTTCGGGAGCATTATCAAGGAGAGAGTCTGCCACGTGTGACAAACGCTCCCCATTCACCTCCGTATCTTGACGCAACCGATTTGCCTTTGAAAAGGCGTGAGTGGTGGGTTCTAATGAGTCGACATCGATGTCCCGCATGAGTGAGAAGTACTCCAGCATACGGGAAACCTGTTGACTGAGTTCTCCCGCCTCTTCATCTGAGAGGGAGAGATGAGCCAGGGATGCTGTTGTATAAAGTTCCCTTGTGTCCATAATGGATATGAATATATTAATATCCCTAAAAAAGTCAAGTTTAGGCGGACGTATTTTACGTAAATAACACAGTATTAATCGAAAAGTATGCTGTTTACTCAGGAAAAGCCGCCGTATGCTCCCGTTGCAGTACCGTTTCTTCGCTTCCGGAGCGGTACAGAAGGTACGGAATGATCTTGTCGTTCTGTGTCGCTCCGGTCCCGTCATAGGTGATCGACACAACAGGCACGCCGGTGACCCGCTCTATGTCCCGGTTCATAGCCTCGGTGATCATGGCGGGGCAGCAGTAGGAGGGGACTGCCTGGACGAAGAGGGCGGTGTCGGGGTGTTCCCGCAGGATGTGGAATATCTTCAGGATATTCTCCATGCTCTCGCCTCCCTGCTGCACGTGGATGTTGAATGTGCCCAGCAGCTCCTCCGATTCCCTGCTTCCGGGAAAACTCGCTTCGGTAAAATACTCCCTGAAGTGTGAGTAGAACCGTTTTTCCACCAGCTCTATGGCCTTCAGCAGGGAGCGGTTCTTGAGCCACATGAGGTACTGGCCCTCCTTGAACCACTTGCGGAAATAGGCGCTCGAGACAATCCTGGCATATTCGTTGTACGGGGTCGTAATTACTTCGCCGCCGGCGGCTTCGATGCTGCGGACAAGGTCCTGGTTCATGATGTCGTTGTCCCTTACGTAGAGATCGCCGAAGATGGCCGCCTTGGGCCGCTGCGTCGAAGTGTCCTTCGGGATGGACCGGAACCGATCGATCATCCCTGCGACCGCCTCGTCGAGGGGGGCGTCTCCCTGGAAGGCGGACCGGAGTTCCTCGAAGGATGTCTGAATGCACCGGTCGGTCTGACCCGGCTTGAGTTCGTAGGGGCGGGTTTGGCAGCCCAGCCGCCGCAGCAGACCGCCGCACATGTAGGCGAAGTAGGCCTGTACGCTCACCCGCGGGTTGATCTCGAGATGAGATAACTCGCCCACGTAGACTCCCAGTTCCTCCATGCCTTCGCCGCAGCGCTGGAACAGGTTTTTTATAAAATATGGATACATCGGGATGTTGCAGGCCACCTGGGCGCGGGCTATCCACAGAACGGTGTCGGCCGGCCGCAGGTCGTGACGCCTGACGTATTCGATCGCCTCCTGAGCAATGATACTCACCGGCAGACACTGGCCGTTGTTGATCTGCATGCTCTGATGAATGAGCTCGGGGGATTCTTCCAGGACCCGGGCATCGATCCCCTCCTTGCGCAGGTTGGCTGCCAGGATATCGGGAGTATTGGCGGTCCGCACCGACAGCGAGACTGTCTGTATGGCATGGCTCTCGAGGGATTCCTTCAGGGCGTCGGTGATTTTCCCATGGTGAGGGCGGTAATCCCTGGAGATGATTCTTCCGGTCTCGTCGATGATTACCGTGTTGACCGAGACGGATCCGATGTCGATTCCCGCATAATGCATGGGTCTACCCCTCGTGAAGAAAGTATGCAGTTTTTCCCGTCAGATTGCAAGAAAACCCCCTCCTGTTGTACTATGGGTCGCAGAATGACGGATATCGATGCTCTCTATACCGAAGTAAAACAGAAGCTCTCGGAGGTCCGGCTGAAGGAGCTTGCCGGCGCCGTCCTCGATGTGTACAAGGCCGGCAACCTGTCGAAGATGAGGATGTACGCCGATGCGCTGTTCCAGTCGGAAAGCCACGGCGATGTTCCGCTCAACAAGATTTTCGTCAAAATGATCAAGACCATCCATCCCGATCGCTTTACCGCCCATCTCAACACTGTTGAGCGTGCATACGCGCAGCAGGACAGGGAAGTCCTCTCCTTCTACCGGACGATGCTGAAGATGGAGACGGCAGTCCGTCGGAAATACGAACAGCGCTTTGCGTATGATTTCACGGAAGAATACCGGTACGGAGAAGAGGATTTCGGATATGATACGTGGGAGTATTCCGAACATGGCGGGGATGTGGATGAGGGGCGCACCGGAGACCGGGAGTATGAGTTCGATTTCATCCATGCGGTAAAGGCGGAGTATCTGGGGAACCTGAGCTATACCCTCAACCCTGCTGATCTGGCGGCCCTGGAAGGGGAGCTCAACGTTGCCGGCTACGGCATCGCCGATACGGAGGGGCTCCAGTTCTGCCGCAACATCACCCGTCTGGATCTGTCCCGCAACCGTATAGCCAACCTCTACGATATCCAGGGGCTGATCTATCTGAGCGAGCTGCTGATGAGCGATAACCAGATCGAGCACATCGAGTATATCCGGGACCTGGAGAACCTGGAAATAATCGATCTCTCCTTCAACGAGATCGAGAACATCGACGTACTTCTTGCTCTGGACAGACTCCAGTTCGCCGATCTGAGAGGGAATCCGCTTCAGTCGATTGAAACCCTTCGGGAACTCAGCCGCCGCGGGGTGGTGATCATCCGTTGAGAGTGGTCCGAAGCGCGGGGATATGGGTGGCCGAGGGTTTTCTTGACCTGCCGGCGGCCTATACCTTCCCAGCCGCCCGTTCGATCCTCCGGTTGCGGTAGTAGAGAACAATGTCGACGCTGATCATCAGGAAGTTGAGCAGATAGAGGGCGATCACCGGGTCAAATGAGAAAAAAATCTTGTGCAGCGTGCCCGCGATGTAGCCGCTCCCTATGATGTAGAGAAAAAGAATGCTCTTGCCGCCGGTCCTGCGGCTGGTCCACGATTTGTATATGGAGACCGGCCAGGCGGAGCCGAAGCAGACCAGCATAAGTATTTCAAACGGACTCATTATATGCTCTCCCTATTTTCCCTTCCGGAGGGGGCGGGCCCCCATCCTGCGCTTGACAGGGGGGAAGACCCCTTCGTTCACGAAGCGTACATCTTCCACTGAATAAAAAGCCTTGGGATTGTACATCTGGATGATCTCGGCGAAGTGGGGGATGTCGCACCTTTTGATAACACTGTAGAGCAGGGCCACCTTGCCCGCGTTCCCGTGGGCATCGAGGAAGGTCACGCCGTAGCCCTCCTCCCTCAGCGCCTTCACAAGCTCGTTGGCCTTGCTGCGGGTGATGATCCGGATGATGCAGGTACCCATCGCCAGCCGGTCTTCGATTTTGATCCCGATGTATGTGCCCATGGCGAACCCGGCGCCGTAGGCGATGTAGGTCATGGGATTGTTCAGGTTCCTGATGATCTTGGTCAGGGCGATCAGCCAGACCATCACTTCGAAGAAGCCCAGCAGGGGCGCGATGAATCGATTCCCCTTGGATACGAACATGATCCGCAGGGTACCGATGGTTACATCGGCGATCCGTGCGAGGAAAATGAGAATCGGCAATATTACCCATGCGAACAGGGGTTCTGATATGGTAAACTCAATCATCAGCACATTATGCTGAGCCGGCGAACCGTGGTCAAGATATCAGCGCCCCCCCTCACGTGCCGGGCTATATCCGGCAGGGCACAGGGAAGAGCTGCTGCCGTCCGGAACAGGTCAGAGCAGTTTGCTGCCGTCTTTGACGGGACGTTCCGGCACGGCCAGGATGACCGACCCGTTTTCGTCGTAGAATCCGGTGACGAGACATTCGGACATGATCGGACCGATCTGTTTGGGCTGGAAATTCAGTACGGCAATAACCTGCGTGCCGATGAGCTCTTCCCTGGTGTAGAGAGTGGTAATCTGAGCGCTGGATTTTTTCACCCCCAGCTCCGGGCCGAAATCGATGAACAGTTTGTACGCCGGACGCCGGGCTTCGGGGAACTCCTGTGCATCCACCACGGTTCCGGCCCTCAGTTCAACCCGTTCGAAGTCGTTCCAGGTGATAGGTTCCATTTTCCCTCCCGTAAAATTTGCATTGAAGGACAGAAAGTTCAGATAATAATAGGTAATATGAAAAAAAAAGGGAACCATATTTTTTCCCGCGCCTCTTCACTTCGGGTGGTGCTGATATATGTACTGGCGGGAACATTGTGGATCATCTTTTCCGACAGGCTTCTTCAAACGCTCGCACCCGACATGAGCGTCTACCTGACCATGCAGACATACAAGGGCACCTTCTATGTAATCAGTACCGCCGTGCTGCTCTACTTTCTGATCAGGAACGAGTTCCGATTCAGGGACCGGATAGAGCATCAGCTGAATACCGCTCTGCAGCATCAGGAGGAATTGAGCAGAGAGCTACACCATCGGGTCAAGAACAATCTGCAGCTGGTGAGGAGTATTCTCAATCTCCAGCGCAGGGCCCTGGTATCGAAGGATGCCGGGCTGAAGAGCTCCGACCTCATGCGGCAGATCTCCATAAGACTCCAGGCAATTTCGCTCTTCCATGAGAAAATACATATCGACGGGAAAGCTGACCGAATTCCTCTGAACGACTATCTGCTGGAAATTACCCGTCAGCACTACCGGGAGTTCGAAGAGGAGCTGACGGGAATTCAGGTGAATCTGGACCTGAAGAAGGTACTCATTCATGTTACCACTGCGGTACCGATTGGATTCATCTACAACGAGCTGATGATGAACGCTATCCAGCATGCTTTTACCAGGGAATCGAAAGAACCGTTCATTTCGGTGGGTCTTGTCAGGAACGGCAACGAAGTAGAGCTGACTGTTCATGACAACGGCAGATTGTTCGATCCGGATGAGAATGGGAGCGGATTGGGATATACCCTCATTCATAGTATGCTCGAACAGCTGAACGGAAGACTCACTGTGGAACAGGGGGAAGGGATGCGTATTACCGTCCGCATACCCCTGTTTCCGGGGACCTGACGGCCGAGTAAGAGATTGCAGCCGTTGGACAGACAGCGGCGCAACGGTAACAGTTCAGACACATATTTGAAACAATGGAACGCGGGGGAAGTTTACGGCCCGTATCCGGTACCTGCTGTATAGCTGAGGTCGGACAGACCTTCTCACAAATACCGCAGCCGGTACAGCGCTGCGGGTCGATAACGAGTCCCCTCGCGGACGGAGACGAGCTGAACTCGAGGAGGGTGCCGAATGGACACAGATGTGCATGCCAGACCTCTTCATCGAAAAAGAGCGTGAAGACCACCGCGGCTCCGGTGAGAATGAGCAGAACCGGCATCTGCCGGCCGCTCACTTTCTGGAGGACCATGAAGGCGGCCAGGAGTCCGAGGAGAAGGTATTTCAGGGCCGGCTTCCGAAGGAAGGCAGGACCGGAGCTTCGGTGCGGGCCGGAACGTGAATAGAACCACCGCACCGGACGGAACAGGGTGTTCATGGGGCAGATCCAACCGCAGTAGAAGCGTCCCCACCGCAGGCTCACCGCCGCCCCGAGGATGAAGATCAGGATCCACATCTGGATACGCCCCTGGACGGCCAGGAACACAAAGATGGCCAGTGTAATCAGCTGTACGATCAGCTTCCACTTCAGAGTCCTGGTATGCCGCAGTGCTTTCATTTTAATGGCTCCCCCAAAGCTTATGGTTTTAAAACGGCGGCCGTGTCCATCACGGCCGCCGCATGCGGATCAACGCTTCCGCCGGCGAATTCGCGGGAAGAACACGCTCGGCGAACACGCTCGAAGAGCACGCCCTAAAAATGCGCGTCAGGAAAGCCCGGCGATCAGACTCCCGCCATCATCGCCTGCACGTCTTCCTTTACGTCGCCGATCGGCTTGATGTCGAAGTTCTCCACCAGGACCTTGACCACATTAGCCGACAGGAAAGCCGGCAGGGTAGGCCCGAGACGGATTCCCTTGAATCCGAGGTAGAGAAGGGCCAGCAGAACGATCACCGCCTTCTGTTCGTACCATGCCAGGTCGAAGGAGAGAGGCAGTTTGTTGACATCGTCGAGCCCGAAGACCTCCTGCAGCTTTAATGCGATCACCGCCAGCGAGTAGCTGTCGTTGCACTGACCTGCATCGAGGACCCGGGGGATCCCGCCGATGTCGCCGAGGTCGAGCTTGTTGTAGCGGTACTTTGCACAGCCCGCCGTCAGGATAACGGTGTCCTTCGGCAGCTCTTCGGCTACTTCGGTGAAGTAACTCCGGCTGTTGTGCCGTCCGTCGCAGCCCGCCATCACGACGAAGCGCTTGATGGCGCCGCTCTTGACCGCCTCAACGATCTTGTCGGCCAGCTGCAGGACCTGATGGTGGGCGAACCCGCCGGTTATCTGCCCGGTCTCTATCTCCGTCGGCGGCGGGCAGGTCTTAGCCAGTTCGATCACCTGGGTGAAGTCCTTTTTGCCCCCTTCCGGGCGGTCGGGAATATGCGTTATACCGGGGTATCCCACGGCATTGGTGGTGAAAATTCGGTCCCTGTAGGAGTCTTTTACCGGAGTAATGCAGTTGGTAGTCATGACGATAGGCCCGTTGAAGCTCTCGAACTCTTTATTCTGCTTCCACCAGGCGTTGCCGTAATTGCCGACGAAGTGGTCGTACTTCTTGAAGGCGGGATAGTAGTTGGCCGGCAGCATCTCGCTGTGGGTGTAGACATCCACCCCGCTCCCCTCGGTCTGTTTGAGCAGCTCTTCCATGTCCTTCAGATCGTGGCCGGAGATCAGGATACCCGGCCGGCTGCCGACGCCTATGTTGACGCTGGTGATCTCGGGATTCCCGTAACTCGAGGTGTTGGCCTCGTCCAGGAGCTGCATCGCGGTCACGCCGGTCTTCCCGGTGTCCATGACCCACTGTATCATCTCCTCCACGCTCAGGTCTTCGGTCGCGGCCTTCAACGCCGCCATGAGGAAGGTGTAGATTTCATCATTTTCGAATCCGAGAATCATGGCGTGATCGGTATAGGCGGAGATGCCCTTCAGTCCGTAGATCATCAGCTCCCGCAGGGAACGGATGTCCTCGTCTTCAGTCGATAGCACGCCGACCGAGGGGCCCTTCTGCTTGTAGGCGGCCTTGCCGCTGCCGGTCCAGACCGCGGCATCATGAAGCCCGGAGGCGTCCAGGCTGGAAGTATTCAGTCCGGCTTTCTCAGCCTGACTGTCCCTCAGCCTCAGAACGTGGTCGATGTACTCGACGATACGGTCTTCGTCGAAGTTGGCGTTGGTGATGGTGGCGAACAGAGCCTCCGCTGTCAGCCGGCCGGCTTCCCGCAGGTCCTCGGTACCGAGTTTGCCCGCGGCGCTGCCGGCGGAATGCACGATTGCCAGCCCCTTCAGCGCGTAGATAAGCACATCCTGAAGG
>JBNGED010000092.1:0-3333 GCA_049975605.1 Sediminispirochaetaceae bacterium
CGGGGCGGCGGTGAATCTCATGCCGCAATGCAACGATTTCCGGACCGAATTTTTTCACCGCGTCCCGTACGTAATACATATCCATCTGTGCGCCTCCTCAGCCTGATGATAATCTGGGTGATGCTACCCTGCAGCCGTGCCCGAGGTCAATCCGGGCAAGACCTTGGCGGCATTGCACTCTCCCGCCGCTGACAACCGGCTCCTGAGATTGTATACTGTTGATCAGTGGAGAAGAAACGCTTCGTCGAGATTATCGTCGTCATCATGACCGTCCTCTTCGTACTGAGCGCCGTGCAGTCGGTGCGGCTGATCGTCGCCGATGCGCGGCACGCGGAGGAGTACCTGTCCGGCGCCAGGCCGGCGCGGTATCACTTCATGGTCATTCTGCCCACCGTGGAGGATGATTTTTTCCAGAAAATGTGGGAGGGAATCAGGAATGCCGCCGAGGAAGCCGATGTAGGGGTCGAACTGCAGGTGCCCCGCAGCACTCTCGACCTGCGGGGGGGTACCGCGGAACTGCTGGAGATAGCCCGGCTCAGCCAGGTGGACGGAGTGGCCCTCTACGTGACCAACGAGGACGACCTGAAGCCCCTCATCAACTGGACCGACCTCTCGGGAATACCGGTCATCACCCTCGAGTCGGACGCCCCTATGAGCAGACGGTCCTCTTTCATCGGATCCAACAGCTTCAATCTCGGCCAGGAGATCGGCCGGCTGATGCAGGGTGCCCAGCCGGAAGGGGTCCGGGCGGCCCTGCTGAAGAGCGAATACTTCTCCGACCGCGCCTCCCAGTGGAGCATCATCAAGTACGGCATCATCACCAGTCTCACCAGCGGCGATAACGATGAGATCACGGCGGAGCTGAAGTCGCAGATCGGGGTCCTCAATGCCGAGGAGAAGGCCAGACAGATCCTCTTCCTCTATCCCGAGGTGAACGTCATCTTCTGCACCAGCCTGGTTGATACCATATCGGCCGCCAACGTGGTGGCGGAGTTCAGCCGGGCCGGAGAAGTCAAGATCATCGGCTACGGGTACAATCAGGATATCCAGCGGAGGCTGGATGAAGGCTACATCTACGGCACCCTGGTGCGGGACCCTGAGGGCATCGGCCGCAGCGGGCTGGAGGCCCTGGTGGGGATCAAGACCAACAAGTACGTTCCCTCATTTATATATATACCCGGCGAGGTCAGACTGGCGGGGGACAATGAAACCGACTAAGACCATCAAGCGGAAGCTGTTGTTTTTCTACATCCTCATCATGATGATAACCGCCCTGACGAGCGTGTACAGTTTTTACACATCCGTCAGAATGGGCCAGCGCATCGAACTGCTCTCCCAGACGGAACTGCTGATGCGGAACCTGCGGACCCGGCTCGGCGAGACCAAGCGCTCCCTCGACCGGTATCTGATGGTACAGCGGCAGGAGAACCGGGATCAGGTGCACGAGAATCTGGAGAGCCTCCAGGCGCTGGTGGACCATCGGCGCCGGGCTTACCAGAACCAGGAACAGCTGATGGTAAAGGACATCAGCTTCCTCCTGGACAAATATTCCCTGCAGCTGAACGGCGTCATCGAAGCCAAAGCGATCCGCGACACAGTCGGCTACAGCGAGGCTTACAAGGCGGCCGAGCTGACCGCCAGCTACATCGACATGTACATCGACAAGGTCCTGATCGAGAACCTCAATAGTCGAACCACTTCCTACCGCTTTTTTTCCGAGAGCTATCAGCAGCTGCAGCTCTTCAACTTCATCCTGATTCTGACGGCGATCCTGCTCACGGTCCTGCTCATCAGCCTCTTCACCGACACCATCACCCGTCCGATGGTGCGGCTGGCCCAGATGGCCGACGAACTGAGCCGGGGGAACTTCGATGTAGACGATGTAGTGGTCCAGGCGGATGACGAGATCGGTATTACCGCCCGGGCCTTCAACGAAATGAAGATGAGCCTGCGCAACTATATCCGGGAGGTGAAGGAGAAGGCGAAAATCGAGAAGAACCTCGCCCGGCAGAAGGTGAAGAACCTGGAGATGCAGCATCTGCTGAAAAACGCGGAGATCGCGTCCCTGCGCTCGCAGATGAATCCGCATTTCCTGTTCAACTCTTTAAACGCCGGAGTACAGCTGGCGATCATGGAGGAGGCCGAGCGGACCGCCGACTTCATGACCAACCTGGCCTCCCTGTTCCGGCACAACGTCCGCCGGCTCTGGCGGACGAACACCATCGCCGACGAGATCCGGGGACTGGAGTACTACGCCCAGCTCCTCCGGGTCCGTTTCGGGGATACCTACCGGCTGGAGATCGACATCCAGCCCCAGCTCAAGGGACTCAAGTTCCCGCCGCTGATTTTTCAACCCCTCGTGGAAAATGCGATCATCCACGGAATGAAGGACAGCGAAACCGGCGGAACCATCAGGGTCAGCGGGGAGAAGCGGGACGGCCGAATACACTTCATCGTGGAGGATGACGGCTGCGGCATCCCGCAGGAACAGATCGCCCCGACCCTGAAGCCGGTCCGGTTCTCCGATGAAGACTTCTCCTCACAGAACGGCATGGGTATGCGGAACGTGGTGCTGCGGCTGCGGCTTTTTTTTGAAAAAGAAGATATCGTCCATATCCGCAGCGGCGCGGAGGGAGAAGGAACCACCATCGACATCACCCTGAAGGAGAAAGAGGTCACATATGTATAGTGTGCTGATCGTGGATGACGAGCGTCCGGTGATCGACAGTATCACCTATATGCTGCAGAAGAACCGGCCAGAGCTGCAGATCGCCGGGACCGCCGCATCCGGACGCGAAGCCATACAGAAAGCGGAGGAGAGCAAGCCGGACATCATCCTGATCGACGTGAAGATGCCCGGAATCGACGGGCTGGATGCCCTGAGGGAGATCAAACGCCGGATGCCATACGTGATGCCGATCCTGACGACCGCGTACGAGCGCTTCGACATCGCTCAGACCGCCTTCGAACTCGGTGTCCAGGACTACCTCCTGAAGCCCTTCTCACAGGATAAGCTGATCGCCGCGGTGGACGCGGCGGTCCAGACCCTCAACCGCAATTCTTCGGGCCAGGGGGAGAGCCTCAAGCACATCGAAATGCTTCACTCGCTGCAGGGGACCATCGAGCAGCTTTTTTTCAAGTCCATCAAGCTGGCCAGCAGCGTGGAAGAGTTCATCCCCTTCCTTCAGACCACTCTCTCCCTCCACAGCGCCCGGGGCTGCCTCAGCCTGCTGAAGTGGGATGACGCCGCCGGAGAAGCGGGGAGCGGTTCGAACCGCGGGGATAATGTCACCCGTGGGGACGCGCCTGTCGACAGCCCCGAGGGAAGAATCC
>JBNGED010000092.1:3343-7740 GCA_049975605.1 Sediminispirochaetaceae bacterium
CTGTCGAAGCTCAAGTACAAGTTCCCCTGCCTCGGCTCCGTTACAGCGGCTGAGATACTCTTCTTTTTCCCGGAAAGGAGCGGCTCCAAATCGGTCCCCGGGGAGGAACATCTGGTGAAGATCCTCCAGGGGGAAAACGACGGAAGGGACCTGCCGCGATGGACCTTTGTCGCAGGCGAATGCGTGGAATTCGCACGGTTGTCCGAAAGCTACCGGGAAGCCCGTCAACATCTGTCCAGGCAGAATGGTGACAACTCCGGCGAAGAGATGGAAATGGAGCTGATACGATCGCGCCTGCCCGGCTGGCGCAGCAGGGTCGAGGAATCGGTAGCTCAGAAAAATCCTGCCGAACTGGACCGGCTGATCGAGACGGAGCTCCTGAATATCGAGGACCTCGGGACGGTGCGGGCGGTGATCATGGACCTGGGATTGAACATCGAACATCAGCACAAGCTCACGACCACGCATCCCCTGGAGGCGGCCGGCGCGGAATCCAGGGAAGAGCTCTACACTCTCGGTACCAGGTGGTTCCGTCAGCTGACCGAAATGGTCGCCGTTCAGCGTGACAGCAGCATGCCGACGGCGCTGCGGCGGGCCCTCGAATACATCGATCTCCACTACTCCCGTCCGATTCAGCTGTCGGATGTTGCCCTCCATGTCGAAGTCAGCCCGGCTTATCTGAGCAACCTTTTTACCAGGCACCTGGGACGCAGTTTCATCGACCAGCTGACCGACTGCCGCATCGACCGGGCCAAGCAGCTCCTGGCGGAACAGGGCCATCCCATCAAGACTATCAGCCACATGGTCGGGTATCAGGACCCCAACTACTTCAGCCGGCTCTTCAAGAAGTGGACAGGGCAATCTCCCACGGACTACCAGCCGTAATTCGGGAGACACGCGCACGGGTCGCCGGCAGTCCCGCGGTCCTGCTTCACGGCCGATCCACATCTGGATAATATTTTTCTAAAAAAAATCCAGCACTGACTCTTTCTACGGAGCCCATCTGATATTTCGTAAGAATTTAGAAAAACTCTCCTGCAGACGGAAACCCGGACGGATGGTAAAATTCGATAGAAAACAAATGTATCCAAGGAGGTTACAGAATGAAAAAAGGTCGAATTATGCTTGCGCTCCTGATCGCGATGCTGCTCGTACTGCCGATGGTAGTGTGGGCCGGCGGTGCACAGGAGGAACCTGAATCTGCAGCCGCAGAAAAAGGTGAGGCAATGGTCCCGCAGGTCAAAACCGATTACGGTACACCCTCAGGTGAGCTGGAGATATTTTCCTGGTGGGCCGGCGATGAAGGTCCCGCCCTCGAGGCGCTGATTGACCTGTACACCGACAACAACCCGCAGGTAGAGGTGATCAATGCAACCGTTACCGGCGGTTCCGGTGTGAATGCCAAGGCGGTGCTCAAGACCAGAATGCTCGGCGGCGATCCTCCCGATTCCTTCCAGGTCCATGCAGGACAGGAACTGATCGGAACCTGGGTGGCGGCTGAGAGAATGCTCGATCTGACGCCCCTGTTCGAAGATCAGGGCTGGATGGATGTTTTTCCGGAGGACCTGATCAATCTGATCGGCACCGAGAACGGCATCTGGTCGGTTCCGGTGAACGTACACCGCTCCAATGTGATGTGGTACATCCCTGAAAAGATGGACGAATGGGGCCTCGAAGCTCCCGAATCCTGGGATGAATTCCTGGAAATCGCCGATGATATTGAAGCCCAGGGCGTGGTGCCCCTCTCGCTGGCAACCAACTGGACCGTCAACCATCTGTGGGAATCGGTCGCCCTCGGCGTGCTCGGCCCGGACAAGTACGATGCCCTCTGGGAAGGCGAACTGGACTGGACCAGCGCGGAAGCGGTTGAAGTCTGGGAGACCCTCGACAAGATCCTCGATTATGTAAATGAAGACTTCTCTTCACTGAGCTGGCAGCAGGCCACCGACATGGTCGTCGAAGGCGATGCGGCCTTCAACGTAATGGGCGACTGGGCCGCCGGATACATGAGCACAACCCTCGGTCTCGCACCGAACGAGGATTACGCATGGGTGGCTTCCCCCGGCACCGAAGGAGTCTTTATGTTCCTGGCAGACAGCTTCGGTTTTCCGAAGGGCGTCAAAAACCCCGCGGCTACCCTCGCGTGGCTCAAAGCCTGCGGATCCAAGGCAGGACAGGACACCTTCAATCCTCTGAAGGGTTCCATTTCAGCCCGCACCGACACCGATCTCAGCAAATACAACGACTATTCCAAGTCAGCCGCTGAGGATTTCGCCGACAACCGCATCGTCGGAAGCCTGGCCCACGGCGTCACCGCCAATGAAGGCTTCATGAACGATTTCGCCACTGTCATGGAGATGTTCCTCAAGAGCCGCAATCCAGAACAGGCTGCCAACGCTGCCCAGGCTATTGCGATCCAGAACGGAATCATCAGCAAATAATTGATAAAAAGTTACATACGGAGCGGGGCTTCCCTTGCGGAAGTTCCGCTCCTGTAGTAAAGGTAGCGCTATGGTAGGTTCAAAGAAGAATACAGTGTACGCAGTCCTGGTACTGCTCCCGTCGATCATCCTTCTGGCGATCTTCGTCTACGGGTTTATCGGCAATTCGTTTTATATTTCTCTCACCGACTGGGGCAGCGGAGCGGGGCTGCAGGAGAATCCGGTAAAAAACTTCGTGGGTATGTACAATTACCACGAGCTTTTTACGGGATTTATCCATGAGAGGTTCCGACAGGACCTGGTAAACGCCATTTTCTATTCGCTGTTCCTCCTGATCGGCACTCTGACGCTGGGACTCTTCCTGGCTATCCTGCTCGATAAAGGTCCAAAGGGAGAAAATATTTTTCGGACTACCTTCCTCTTTCCCATGGCCCTCTCCTTCATCGTTACCGGGACCATCTGGCGGTGGGTCTTCTCCCCCAAGGGAGGGGTAAACGTCATCCCCACCTGGTTCGGGCTGGAGAAGGGCAAGTTCCTGTGGCTTTCCAGCCGGGAGCTGGTATGGACCTTCAACTGGCAGAACGTCCTGCAGATCATCGCGGTCATCCTGTTCCTGATCTTTGCCGTCGTAATGTATACTGGCTGGAAAAACGGCAGGCGGAGACAGTTGGTCCGGGGCGGGGTGCTTGCCGGATTGATGCTGGTGTATGCCCTGGTTATCCACCGGGTGCTGCCGCCGATTTTACCGTATGAGGAGACCCACGGCTTTTCCCTGGCAACCATCGGGGTAATTATCGCTGCGGTCTGGCAGTACTCCGGTTACGCGATGGCACTTTACCTTGCCGGTCTCCGGGGGCTGCCGGTGGCGATGTACGAATCGGCCAAAATGGACGGAGCGGGCGACCTGACCTACTACTTCAAGATCGCCATTCCCAACATGTGGCCCATAACGCTCAGCGCGATCATCATTCTCAGCCATATTTCACTCAAGCTGTTCGCGCTGATTTTTTCCATGGCAGGGGCTGACAACGCCAGCACCGGTCATCCGTCGGTCCTGATGTACCTCATTACCTTCAGGGCCAACAATTTTGCCGTCGGCGCGGCGATATCGGTCATACTGTTCCTGATGGCCGCCCTGTTCATCATTCCCTATCTGATTCAGTCTTACAGGGCGAGGAGGTAGCCGGTATGTCCCAGAGCACCCTGAGAAAAGTAAGTCCGACGGTCTATGTTCTTCTGGTGATCGTCCTGGCCATCTTCCTGGTCCCGATCTACATGGCAGTGATCACCGCCCTGAAAAATCCGGCCGAGATAAGTCTGTCCACCGCCTGGGTACCGCCGTCGAGGCCTTACTGGAAGAGCTTCGCCGATGCATTCAAGCTGCTCATGCCGAGCCTGAAGAACAGCGTCGTGCTGACCGTCAGCGGGACCATCATCTCGGCGATGGTCGGTTCGCTGAACGGCTTCGTTTTTTCCAAGAACCGCTTCAAGGGAAGCGAGATTATTTTTACCTTCTTCCTCTTCGGCATGTTCATACCCTATCAGATCATCCTGATTCCCCTATTCCAGGTGCTGCGCAGTATCGGCATCTACGGCAGCCTCAGCGGACTGATCCTGGCCCACGTGGTGTACGGTATTCCCATCACCACCCTGATATTCCGCAACTTCTACGATCAGATCCCGGACTCCCTGGTGGAATCGGCCAGACTGGACGGGGCTGGATTTTTCTCCCTGTACGGGCGTCTGTTCCTGCCGCTCTCAGTTCCCGGCTTCGTCGTCGTCGGTATCTGGCAGTTCACCCAGATCTGGAACGAGTTCCTGTGGGGCGTCACCCTGACCAAGCAGGACTCCCAGCCGATCACCGTCGGCCTTGCCCAGCTGGCAGGAGGGCAGGCGGTCAGCTGGAACCTTCCCATGGCCGGTTCATTTATTGCCGGCCTGCCGGTACTGCTGATC
>JBNGED010000093.1:0-7740 GCA_049975605.1 Sediminispirochaetaceae bacterium
ACGCTGATGCGCTACCATCTCGGGATTGCCTATATCGAGACCCAGCAGCGGGACAAGGCAATGAACACTCTTGCAGAGCTGATCAAAATTGATCCGAATTACTGGGATGCATACTACCGGCTCGGGGAACTCCTGTTTGCCGACGGACAGCCCGACAAAGCCCGGCAGATACTCGAGACCCTCCTCGAGAAGAACCCCTCCTATGAAAAGAGGGAGCAGGTGGAGCAGCTTCTGTCCTGACGGAAGCTGGATGGACCGGGCACAGGATAATACCGTCCGCTTCCGTGTCCGGTATCCGTTCAACCTCTACGTTCGTTCAATCCCTACGTTCTTTCAACCGCCCGGAAGAGCTCATCCCGGCTTATCTTCAGCCACACCGGCCGGCCGTGAGGACAGCGGGGTACCGGCAGTTCAAGGGCTTTGCGGACCAGTTCCTCGGCTGAGAATGGATCGAGTATCTCCCCATCCTTAATCGCCGATTTACATGCCAGGTCCGCGAACAACCTGGCCTTCATGGTCTGACCGGGTACGTTCTGTTCCCTGAGAAAATCAACTATGTTCTTTTCGAGGCCTGAAAACCGCTCCGGCAGATGGGTGATGCTCCAACGGCCCTGCGAAATTTTTTGGATGTGGATTCCTATCTCGCCGAACTCCGGAATTCGTCGTTCCAGCAGATGCTCCTGCTCCTCTTCGATCCCGAATTCATATGGAACCAGCAGCTGTTGAAGCTTCCGCGGACCTGCGGCCAGGGAATCGTAGATGATCCGTTCGTGAGCGGCGTGCTGGTCGATGAGGTAGAGGTGGTCTCCTTTCTGGGCGGCCAGAAAAAGGTTGAAGACCTGGCCGAGATAGATGATTCGATCGTCGGCGGGGCCGTCAGCGGCGGATGGAGATGTCTGCCATGAGGATTCAGCCGCGAAATGTTTCCACTCTTCGATATCGACTTCCGGCCGCTTCGAGGAATGTTCATAGAGGGGAAAATCGGGGAGTATCCCCGAAACGGTACCTGTTTTTATGCTATGACCCCGCAGATCAGACGGTGATGACGATTCCCGGCTCTCCCTCCAATTATCCGGCACAAGAAACGTACGATTGAGATACTCCTTGAGGGAGTGTACCAGCTGGTGGTGCACTTCGGGGAGGTTCTTGATCTTCACTTCCCGTTTGGCAGGATGGATGTTGAAGTCCACGAGGTCCGGATCAATCTCGAGAAAGACAAATGCCGCGGGAAATGTGCCGCCCGGGAGGAGTTCATCATAGGCATAGTGAACTGCCTGAACGAGGGAGTACTCCTGTATACGGCGCTTGTTCACGTAGATATGGATGTAGCGGCGGTCACGGTGATGAACTGATGGAGAAGAAATAATGGCCTGAATATTGAACCGTCCGGCCTCCGCATTGATCTCGTGTATGAGCTGCGCATCGAGCTGCTCGGGAAAGGCCTGTACGATCCTCTCCTTGAGCCCGGAGGAGGGTAGAAAAAGTTTCATCCGATCGTTGCTGAAAAAGCGGAACTGCACCGAGGGAAAGGGTAGCGACTTTTCCAGGAATGTCCTGAAACAGGCTGAACTTTCCGCCCCGGAGCTCTTGAGGAATTTCTTCCTGCCGGGCATCGAGTAGAAAAGGTCGGATACCTCCACGGTGGTGCCCGAAGCGCCGCCGGAAAGCTCCAGCCGCAGGGGGGTGCCGTTCCTGACTTCAAGGGTATGCGCAGGACCTTCATACGTGCTGCTGGTGATGAGAAGCCTGGCGCAGGCGGCCATGCTGGAAAGAGCTTCACCTCTGAAACCCAGAGTTTCCAGGCGGTAGATGTCGCCGGCCGAAGTGATCTTGCTGGTGGCATGGGGCAGGTAACAGAGCTCGAGGTCTTCCCTTGCCATTCCTTCGCCGTTGTCTATGACCCGGATTTTTTTGAGCCCCCCCTCTTCGACGTAGACGTCGATCGAATCGGCGCCTGAGTCGATAGAGTTGTCGAGAAGTTCGCGCACCACGGAAAACGGCCGGTCAATGACTTCGCCGGCCGCTATCTTCTGGGCAACAGAATCCCGGAGGATGTGAATCCTCCGGGATTGAAGCTGTTCTTTTTTCATATGTGAATGGTACTAGAACTGAATCCTCGTTTCAATGGTTACGCTCGGGATGATCTCCGGATCACCGTTGGCGTCGTACACGATGTTGCCTTCCTCGTCATGCTTGACGGCGGTGCTGAAGACCGCGGCGATTTCAAGCGGTTCGATCGGGTAGACGATCTCGCCCTTGAGCTGGGTGTAGGCATCGAAGAGCGAGACTTCGTCGCTCAGGAATACCGGTACGAAGTTGGTCCGGGAGTACTCGATACCTCCGTAGACCTTGATCACCTTGGCGACATCCGGCAGCAGGTAGAGGGCCAGGCTGAACTCGTCGTTAAAGGCGGTCGGGTTATCCAGCTCATCGAAGGAACGCCACGGCCACATGTATCCGGCGCTGATGTCGATGAGGTTAAGAAGGACCGTGTGGGCCCCGCCGTAGATACCCATAACCGTCTCGTCATAGTCGCTGGCTGAACCGGATTCGAGAGCAATGAGATATTCGTCTGTTTCCTGGACGAGAGTGCCCCGCATTCGTTCGTAGGTTGTGTTGAAGAAGGCCGGACGGAATATTCCGTTGTAGTACCTGAACTCGAGGTTGTAGTCGACGAAGAGCACGTTACCGAAAATACCGGTAGTCAGGCCGTAGTTGCGGAAGCTTGCTCCGAAACTGCCGGCGGAGTCGTCGTAGAGGATGTCCCACTGCATGGTGCCGTTCTTTTCCGGTACCATGACGGCGGCGTCAGCGAAGGGGATGATCGAAATGACGTCGTTTTCGAAGATCGGCAGTTCCGCATCCACGCCGAAGGCATAGAAGCTCATGGAGTCGAGACCCGCAGGACCCACGTACAATTCATCAGCCTTCCCGTAGGGATCGATGTCCACGATCGCCGTGGCTCCCAGCGCGAACCGTCCGACAGGCCGGAAGTAGAAGCGGCCGCCGAAGATCTCCGGCCGGGCGAAGTCGTTCACGACGCCCTCGAATCCCGCTTTTTCCCTGTCGATACCGAAGTTGATACCGACCCGGCGGACTGCCGGAAAATCGAGGTCGTTGGCGAAGTTCTTCATGATCGTGCCGTGGCCGATGGTCATGTTGTGGAGGTTGCCGAGCTTGAGATAGAAGGGATCGCGCTGTTCGCCCCACTGGAGATACTGGATCTTGAGGGAGAGGTCGACCAGGGTGTCCTGGAAAGCCTCGAGGGGTTCCTCCTGCCAGTCGTAGTCCATACCGAAGGACCACTCGTCGTTGCCTTCGGGCTTGTACCATTGGCTGCGGTTGAAGAGGTCGTCGCGGTAGACGATCGGCAGGTAGAGGCCGAGCTTGAGTTTGCCGAAGTCGAATTGAGGCTTGATGACCGCCTTGGACCAGGTGTCGCCGTCGATGGTGACGGTACCGATCTCGAAGCCGAGGATTTCGCCGAGGGCCCCCATGACGGCGCTTTCGCCGCCTTCTTTAGGCGCCGCTTCTTCGTCTTCGGCCGCGCTGGTTACGGGGGTGGTGCCTTCCTCGTCGGTGACGGTCTCACCGTCTTCGGTGTCTTCATCCTCGCCGATGTCATCATCAGGGGCGGAAGCATCGTATCCGGGTACCGAAGTGGGATTGAGCTCTTCGAACTGCAGGGACTGTACCAGTTCCTGGAGCTGTTCCTGAGTGAGCTGGATTGCTTCGAAGGTTGCCGCGAGGGCGTCGGCGGCCATTCCTCTGGTCAGAGTCAGACTTTCCTGGGTCGCCTTTTTTATGAATTCAACGACACCATCGTTGACGAAGGCCTGCTCGATGTTCGCTCCTGCAATTACTCCGAAGTCGGTGCCGCGCACGCCGCAGACAGCCGACGGAGTGCTGACCTGATAACGGTTCCCGAGACCGGCGCTGGCGGCAATCGCCCGGATCCTCCCGGTAGTGAGACTGAAGTTATTCGAGGTCTCCGGAGACATCTGCAGCTCATCGATGGTAAAGATGGTGTTCTCGGACAGCTTGATGATCGATCCGTTCGGGTCGAGCTGGAGCTCCGCTATGGTTGCATTTGTCCGGATAGTATCGCCGGGCTGGAGTTCCATCCCGTAATAGACCTCTACCGGCATCTTGGCGGTGTCGAGCACTTCGATCTGCGTGTCGTCCTCGTAGTATGCGAGGATCGCAGAAGGATCAGCGCTCTGGGCACTTACCAGTACCGGGAGGAGCAGAATGAATATACATAGTGGTACGAAACGTTTCATGAGTATCCTCCTTATGCCCTACATGCTTATCGAACTGGAAAGACTGGCAGTGGTCTCCCAGTCGTCCGTTTCCGGCACATATCGCAGGGTATAGCCGAATGTGATGACTGCCGGTCCGGTCTTGTAGTTGAGATTCGCCAGAATAACGGCATCTTCCGGATCGATCAGCTCGTCAAATGAGTTAATATATTTCTTGTCATAGGTTACATCGAAGAAGATACCGGGGAGTACTCCTTCGCCGACGGTCAGAGTGGAACGCAGATGCGGCAGAGTGGATTCCTTGTCGCTGTCGGGTACGAAGGCCGCGTCGAGACTGGTCTGGAAGGAGAAGGCGTCCTCGAAAAAGCTGAAGCCCAGCAGCGCCTGCCAGCCCGAGTAAGCCGGCATGTCTTCAACGCCTGAGTAGATCAGGTACTTGGATTCCCGGTAGAGATCGTAGGTCCCGTCGAAGTAGAAGGGGACGAAATTGTCACCCAGGAAGAAGGTGTTGATTCCGTAGTCGATGAACTTAACCATCTTTCCGCCGAGGCCGACCAGAAGTCCGCTGTTGAGTTCATCGCCGCCCGGCTGGAAGGCCGCATCCCCGTAGAAGGCCATGGTGATGGCGTCCTTGTTCAGAAGGGGCTGGATGAAGTCGAAGCTGAACATGCTTACGGTATCGACGTCAGTGGCAGTGGTGAACTCATAGTTGGTCTCCGGTTCAGTGTCGGCCGCGAAGGTGGCTCCGATCTGCAGCGAGTTGATCACCGGAAGAGACGTGCTTACCAGAGGCCGCACATACAAACGCGAACCGACGACATCGAATTGGGCCAGATTACCTACAAATGTTTCGATTCCAATATACGGGAAGTCGAAGAGGTTCCCGTCGACATCGAAGGCGAGGCCGATAATCCGTGTCTCCGGAAGAAAGAGGGTGTTGGCGTAGTTGGCCATGATAAAGCCGGTTCCCAGAGTCCCGTCCTCGATGGAACCGATCTTGGCGTAGAGGGGGTCCCCCTTGTAACCGTACCGTATGTACCTGAAGATCGGCAGGTACAGGTCGAAGAAGGATTTGTCCCCTTCCGGGACCCAGTCTTCCTCCCGTATTTCGAAGCTGCTGTCACCCGCGTCATCGACGAAGCGATAGTTGAGGGTGATACCCAGGCCGATACCGACCTTTCCAAATATGAACTCGGGATTCAGGGACAGACTCTGGTAGGTGACCTGTTCGGTCGTACCGGTTCCCGTGTCCTCATTGAAGGTCTTCGCCCCGAGTTCAATACCCAAATTGAAGTCCATTCCGCCTTCTTCCTCCTGGCTCTGAGCGGCCAGGGGAGAAAAAACCAGAATAAACAGACAAAACACCATAAATAGACGATGTATCCGTATCATCTTACTCTCCTTTCATGCTCTAATCTTACAGTATATTACACAAATTTGAAAAATTACACTAGAACGGGGGAATTCATCGCCATTCCAACGCATTTACGCAGCTTCGAGGGATCAGAAGCGGAGTTCCAATTCGACGCCGAACTCGAATGCCAGAATGTGCTGGTGAAGCTCGCCAATTCCTGCCGTGGTTACAGTTTGCTCGTATCCGATCCTTGCGAAAGCCCGGGCGAAGCCGGTTTCCGGAAGCAGAAGCTCGCTCGTGTGTCCTCCTGTCAATCTGATTTTCTTATAGTCGGAATCCTCCAATTCCAAATTCAGCTCCGTTTCCTCGCGATGGACGAGAAACTGTTTCTCCGATTTTAATTCCTCCTGCATCGGGAGCTGCCACTGTACCGGTTTTTTCCGCTCCCAGAAGAGAAGGCTCTCGAAATCATAGTCTTCTCCGGCTTCATCCGGGTAAAAGGAGCCGCTCCAGTCGTTCTGCATCCCTACCGTGCTGGTCTGGTCCAAATTGAGCTGCAGGAGCTGACCGGCTGTAATGGTATGGCTTTCATCGGAACCGGCTGTCAGAGGAACAGCGCCTTCGTACGTCAGGGAGTGAGAGATTTCATCGGTACGGTACCAGCTGATCAGCGGATAGCGTCCGAGAGATCCGAAGAGATTAAGAGCCGTGGTACGGTATTCTCCCTCGATGGAAATGCCGTCGGTTATGCTGTCCAGTTCCCGGTTCAGTGTGCGCTGCATGGATGCGGAAAACGACTTCGGCAGTATCAGGTCGGCAAGGCTGGATCCCGGCTGGCGGGTGTAGGAGAGAGAGGCGGAATTCGCGTAGGAGGCGGAGAGCGTGCCCTTCGTATAGTCGGTAAAAATATTACGGGCGGCCGGAGCCCACAGTTCCCGGAAGGGCAGGCTGGACCACACCATGGGGAAGTCCCGGGTCCGGTTGAGACCCTCCGCAAGGTCCGTCGGGAAGCCGGAATCTTCGGGGTAGTCGTCACGGAAGGAGCCGGAACGGCCGTAGGAAAAAGTGATTGTGCCGCGGTTTTTCTCCTGATCGCTCAGCTGCAGTGACAGGCTGAGATCGAGACTATTGCCGGTAGTCAGGCTGAAGGGGGTCTCATCGGGATGACTCGTTGAGGTAATCGCCGGCGTGATATCGAGTGCGAAGCGTTCTCCGTTCAGTTGGAAGTCAATGGAGTTCCGGGTGCTCCGGTAGATCTTCCCTTCGGTGTAGTCGGGGTAGAGGAGGGTGGTGGCCTGGCTGTAACGCTGCCGGAGGTCCTCTTGATTGGACTCCACCTGGTCAGTTTCAGTTGTAAAGGTGCTGAGAAGAGAGGCCTGGAAGCTCGGGCCGGCCTGCTGATCGTTGTTTTTCTTCAGGAACTCAGCCTCTGATTCCCAGGAGCGGAAGAGATCGCTGCCGTCCCAGTCGAGGGACCCTGTTAGTGTCCAAGAAACGGTATCTGTTTTCTCCAGCCTGACCGAGAGGTCGCGCGTAAATTCCGTTTCCGTATAGCTGCTGTTCTCATGGTAGTCGTCGTTGATGAGGATCAGGTTCTCGAACAGCGGCAGCGCCGCCTTATAGCCGCCTGAAGGGAGATAATCGGTGCCGTCCCAGCGGCCGTTGTAGTCGAGGGTGAGCCTGGCCTTCGTCAGGGAAAAAGCAAGCTGGTTGGTAAAGGCGATATTGCCGGCCGGCGCCGGGGTCAGTCCGCCGCCGTACTCGTCCTGTCGGCCGTACACGGTCTGCTGAAAGTCGATGTCGCTCACAAGCGGTGTATCCCCGATGGAGAGGAGGGGCCCCGGTTTAGTGAATCGAATGTCCGTAACGCCCCCGGCGCCGACCCCGAGGACAGGGTCGTGGAGGAATATCTCGTCGATCTCGATGGATCCGGCTGCGCCTGTGATGATCTCGATGGTCATCTTGTTCACCCCGACGGCCTTACGGTCCTGTGATCCGACCACTGTCGAGGTGACGGGCGAACCGTTGCGGGTAATGCGTTTGGAGTCGTCCGCTTCATCGAGGTGCCAGGTGTATGTGCTCCAGCCGGTGCTTGCCGCACAGGGCCATCGAGATGTCCAGTTC
>JBNGED010000094.1:0-2053 GCA_049975605.1 Sediminispirochaetaceae bacterium
AGCTATTAGGATTTAACTCAGAAAGGAGAAAACAGGATAGGCCTACGATATATCCATGTCTTAACACAAACCTTATTGTTTTCTAACAATTCGCACGGTATAATATTTCTGTAAAAACCATTTTTTAACAAAAATAGGAGGATGGAAAATGATCAAAAAAAGAGTTCTTCTCTTTATGCTGATCGCACTCGTGGGTGTTTCGATGATGTTCATCGGCTGCGAGAAAAAGGCGCCGGAGTTGGGAACCGAAGAGAACCCGATTATCTGGTCCTTCGTACCTTCCGGTGAAATGGAGCGAGTAGCGGCAGGCGCTGAGGCCGTGGCCGATCTGCTGCACGAGGAAACCGGCTACTACTTCGACACGAACGTGGCTACCGAATATGTTGGAGTAGTTGAAGCTCTGAGCAGCGACCCGCCGAAGGCCCACATGGCTTCTCTGGCTACCTTTGCTTACATCATGGCCGCCGACCGCGGTGTAGCCGAGGCGGAACTGGTCTCCGTACGCTACGGCAGTCCTACGTACAACGGACAGTTCATCACCCGCAAGGACAGCGGCATCAGCGAAGTAGCCGACTTTGCGGGCAAGACCTTTGCGCGCCCTGATCCTCTCTCAACCAGCGGCTGGATCATCCCCATGATACAGATGAAGGCTGAAGGGATCGATCCGGAACGGGACCTGGCCAATGTTGTGGACGCTGGGAGCCATGATACTGTCGTATCAGCCGTGTACAACGGCGATGCGGATGTCGGTTCTACCTACGTGGATGCGAGGACCCGTCTTGAAGAGGATTATCCCGATGTGATGGAAGAAATTGTCGTCATCAAAGTGACCGAGGATATTCCCAATGACGGCGTTCAGTTCCATCCTTCAATCAGCGGAGAAATGCGGACGAAGATCGTCGATGCTCTTCTGAAGATAGTAAAGACTGAAGAAGGGAAAGAAGCTCTCAATACTGCCTACCAGTGGAATGATCTCGAGAAGCACGGGGACGATTTCTACGATCCTTTCCGCCAGGTACTGCAGGCCGCCGGCATGTCTGTTCAGGATATTATGGAATAGGTCTGTACTGTAAAAAATGATGAAACTGAGAGGGGGTCGATAGACCCCCTTTCGTTGTGATCCCTTATTCAGCGAGGACTGTATGCTCGAAATAAAGAATCTCACGAAGGTATACCCCGACGGAACCCGGGCCCTGAAAGACGTCAGCTTCACGGTCGAGGACGGCGAATTCCTCGTCATAATAGGCCTCAGCGGTTCAGGTAAATCAACCCTGCTGCGGTGTATCAACCGGCTTATCGATCCCACGGAGGGGCAGATTGTTTTTGATGGACAGGATGTCACCGCCGCCGATGGTCAGGAACTCCGGCTGATCCGGCGCAGGATAGGAATGATTTTTCAACATTTTAATCTGGTTGACCGCTCGAGTGTGCTGACCAACGTACTGGCCGGCAAGCTCGGGTACATCAATCCATGGTCGAGCCTCATGCACCAGTTTCCCGCCGCCGCCAGAAAGGAAGCCCTGGAGGCACTGAAAAAGGTGGGGATCGAAGACCAGAAAAACAAGCGGGCGGACGAGTTGTCCGGAGGACAACGGCAGCGGGTCGGGATCGCCCGGGCGCTGATGCAGAACCCGAGCATGGTGCTCGCGGATGAGCCGGTAGCAAGCCTGGATCCTGTTCTTGCCCACACTATTCTCGGATACATAGAACAGCTCAATCAGGAGAACCACATTTCGGTCCTCTGCAGCCTTCATTACCTTGACCTTGTTCAGCGATACGCAAGCAAGGTGATCGGTCTCAAGGACGGAGAGATTGTGTACCGGGGCAGCCGGGACGACATTCGACGTATGACTGATGAGCAGTTCAAGGAGATTTACGGAGAGGAGGCCGAACGTGTCAGCGCCGGTACTCTGAGCGGAGGGATGAAATAATGGCACGAAAATATGCATCTCAACAGAAGGATTCACCGATAAATGCCCCGCTTGCAGCTCTTTTGTCTCTTCTCCTTCCAGGCCTAGGCCAGGTTGCGGCTCTGAAGGTCCGCAGAGGCCTG